>JBJTJS010000355.1:0-2734 GCA_046096085.1 bacterium | reverse complement strand
CCTGCACCTCGTGGCCGCAGGACGCACCACGGTGCTGCGACTTGACGACCGGCTGCGCGTCACGCCCACGCCGGCGCTCTATGGCGACCTCAAGGCGCTGCTCGGGCCCGCCTGCCTGGGCTGAGAGATTCCCCGGGATCCGCTCGGGATCCGCCCGGATCCCCCGAGAAGGCGCAGAGTCCGCTCGGGACTGGCTGGGAACCGCGCCGCGACAGTGGACTTCAGTGCTCGCACCCGACAGCCTGGCGCCCATTGCCGCCACCCGGTCCGCCAGGTCACCCGAGGGGGAACCCGATGAACCGCACGACGAATCGCACGACGAACCGCACGATCGCCGGCACGATCCTGGCCGCGCTGGCCCTGGGCCTGTCCGCGGCCGCCGCCGTGTCGCCCGCGCACGCGTCGACCGCATGGTCCGCGCTGCAGGCCTCCGTGCCCTACACCGTCTACGAGCCCTACGAGACGTATGGACTGCCCCGCACCAAGCTCGAGATCAACGACGAGTGCGACGGCCCATCCGGCTCGACACCGGAGACGATCGAGGCGGTGTACAAGTCCGGCACGACGAAGGTCAAGATGTGGGAGTCGGATTCTGCCTCCTGCATCCCGCCGGGCGGGGGAGCCATGGCGATGTACGTGCCCTATACGACGTTCCCGGTCGAGGGGGGCGCGGCCACCGCGACAGTGTGGATCAACTGCCCGACGTCCCTCGCGTGCGAGTTCCCCACGAGTTCCCAGATCAAGACGCAGGGCGCCTGGGTCTCGGTCACGCTGTCCGCTTCAGCGGGCCACGACCCGACGAATGCCTACGTGTACTCCAAGGGCCTGTCGTACAAGAAGCTCAAGTCGTTCGTGTGGAGCCTCGGCCTGCCGTAGGGCACCGCCCGGCGACCTGACGGCGTCGCGACCGTCCCGTGACGAGCGCTCCTCACGGGACGGTCGCGTCATCATCATCCCGGGGTCATCGCCTAGTCTGCGGCCATGCGCGCGCGGGCCTGGCTGTCTGTCGGGATTGCCCTGGTCGGCTGCGCGGCCCTCGGGGCGCTGCTCGGGCTGCTGTGGGTGCGACTGGCCCCGCGTGTCGAGCTCTTCGTGTCCGGTGGCAAGGGCTACCCGCAGGGCTTTCAGCCCGAGGGATACATGACCGCCGATGGACTCGCCGCCCTGCTCTGCGCGGGAGCCGGGGTCGTCGTCGGCGTCGCGGTGACGCTCGTCGTGCGTCGACGCGTCGCGGCCGAGGACCCGCGATGGGCCTACCTCGCCCTGGCGCTGGGCGTGCTCCTCGGGGTCGTCGGGGCCGCGTCGCTGTGGCTCACCGGGGTGCTCCTCGGGACCACTGACTACGAGGCGCAGCTGGCCGTGGCGGCGGACGGGGACACCCTGGTGGCCCCGCTGCGACTGAGGATCCCCGGAGTTCTCCTGCTCTGGCCCATCGCGAGCGTCGCGGTCACCTTCATCGTGGCCCTCTTCGACTGGGGCCGCCACGCCCTGAGGTCCAGGGAGCCCAGCGGCGAGGGCCGCGATCTCGGGGAAGTCCGTGATGCCGCCCGCTCGGTGGAGTAGTTTCCGCCCATGAGACTCCGCCTGACCGCCGCCTTGGCCGGCACCGTGCTCTGCCTGGCGTCGCTTGCGCTCCCTGGATCCGCGCAGGCATCAGCCGACTACGCGGGCTTCCAGTCGTCGGTGCCGTACACGGTCTACGAGCCGTACCAGACATTCAGCATGCCGCGGACCCTGCTCGACCTGTCCCTGGTCTGCGATTCACCGGGCCAGCCGCAGGCGACGCTTCGATCCGTCTACAAGTCGCCGGGGAAGAAGATCAAGCTATACCAGTCGACGTACGGCTGCCTGGGCCAGGGGACGGCGTACGCGCCGATCGTCTACGCGTCGTTCCCCGTGCAGTCGGGCGCGGGCACCGCGGAGATCTACCCCGCCTGCTACACGCAACTACAGTGCGAGTTCCCGACCAACGCCACGATCCGCACGCGCGGCGCACGCGTCCGTGTCACCCTCGCGGGCCAGGGCGGTTACGCGCCCACGGTGGTGGACGTCTACACCACGGGAATCTCCGTCAGCCAGATCAAGCAGTTCGTCTGGAGCATGGGCCTGGCCTAGCCTTCCCCGGTCGCTATGGCAGCGGTCCTGGCATCGGTGAGCCGCGCGAGATCCCGGGGGGACACCTCGACGTCGATCCCGCGTCGGCCCGCCGAGACGAAGACGGAGGCGTGGGTCGCGGCGCTGTCGTCCACGACGGTGGGCGAGGCGGTGCGCTGGCCGAAGGGGGAGATGCCGCCGGCTACGTAGCCGGTGAGGCGCTCCGCCGCGGCGACGGGCATCATGCGAGCCCGCTTGCCGCCGCAGGCGCGCGCCAGCGCCTTGAGGTCCAGCGACCCGTTGACCGGGACCACGGCCACGACGGGGAGGTCGTCGACCTCGGCGAGGAGCGTCTTGAAGACGCGAGCGGGATCGACGCCGAGTGCGGCCGCCGCCTCGAGGCCGTAGCTGGGCGCGGCGGGATCGTGCTCGTAAGGGTGGACAGTGTGCGGTGCCCCCGCCTTCGCGAGGGCCACCAGGGCGGGAGTCCCCGCGGGCTGTCGCCGTGCCATCGCGGGCTCAGTTGGGCGACTGGGGCTCGCGCACGAGCTCGACGGCGGGGAGGGAGGGGAGGGCGGCGATCACGGCGGCCTCCCGAGCGATGAACGCCGCCTCCAGGCGCAGTCGCGTCGCGTCGTCG
>JBJTJS010000354.1:0-6224 GCA_046096085.1 bacterium | reverse complement strand
GGGCTGACGCTCTCGAGCGTGAACGTCTCCGTGGGCGTGCGGTGCCGCGCGTTGCTGTAGGTGCGGATCCCGGGCACGGACTCCAGCCCCGCGCGCAGTCGCGCATGCAGGGCGTCCTCGTACGCCTCGAGTGCGGCGAGGGACACCCGGAGGCGCTCGCGACGCGACCCCTCCGACGGCACGAGATCGGCGAGGACGTCGACGGCCGCGGTGACACCGGCGAGGAGCTCGTACGGCAGCGTGCCCAGCTCGAAACGCTCCGGCACCTGGTCGGTCGCGGGCAGCAGCTTGTCGGGGTGGAGCGACTCGAGGAGTTCCGGGCTCGCCGCCAGCGCGCCCAGGTGCGGGCCGAGGAACTTGTACGGCGAGCACGCGTAGAAGTCGGCCCCGATGCCCGTGACATCGATCGCGGCATGGGCGGTGAGGTGCACCCCGTCGGCGTACAGCAGCGCGCCCGCGTCATGCACGACGGGAGCGACGGCGGCGAGGTCGGGCCGCGTGCCGATGAGGTTCGAGGCCCCGGTGAGGGCCACCACCCGGGTCCGCTCGCTCACCTGTGCCCGCACGTCGTCGACGCTGAGCTCGCCGGAGGCAGGATCGAACTCGATCCACCGAACCGTGGCGCCTGCGCGCGTGGCGTGGATCACCCACGGGCGCACATTGGCGTCGTGGTCGAGGCGGCTCACGACGACCTCGTCCCCGGGCCCCCAGTCCTGCGAGAGCGTCCGTGCGATGTCGAAGGTCACCTGGGTCATGCTGCGGCCGAACACGATCCCGCCGGGGTCGGCGCCGAGGAGGTCCGCCATCGCCTCGCGTGCCCCGGTCACCATGTCGTCCGCCCGCCGCTCGGCCGCGGTGACGCGCCCGCGGTTGGAGACCGCCGCGCGCAGGGCCTGCGACATGGCGTCGGCCACCGGGTCGGGGATCTGGGTGCCCCCGGGGCCGTCGAAGTGCGCCGCCCCCTCGCGGAGCGCGGGGACCTGGTCGCGCAGGCGCTGGACGTCGTACGGCACAGGGTTCGGCATAGCCGAACCCTAGGCCGTCGCCCTTCGGGGCCGTCACAATGTCGCGATGAGCGCGCGGCCTGCCCTCGCCTGGGCCGTGGGGGTCCTGTGCGCCGCCGCGGCGCTCGTGGTCCTGTCGCCCCTCGCCCTGCTCGGCGCGCTGTGGGTCGGCCCGCAGGCCGTGGTCGCGGGCCTGCGGGCGGCCTCGCCGGCGTACGCGGTCGCCGGCCTGGCGATCGTCCTCGGGCAGCTGCTCGTGGTGGTCCTCCTCGCCAGCCTGCCCGGCGTCTGGAGGGCTGGTCGCCGGGCCGCCGTCACGGCACTGGTCATCGTGATCCTGCTCCTCCTCCTGAGTCTCACCGCGGGATGGACGACCGTGGTGGCGCCGTGGTGCCCGCGCCTGCTGGCCATCGCCGTGCTCTCGGCCGCCGCGATCTCCCTCGTCGTCCTCCTCGCACGCCATCGCAGCAACGGCGGTGCGCGCGCCCCCTACGTAGGGCTGGTCGCGACCGGCGTGGTGGCGGCGTACTGCGCCGTCGCCGTCGTCGTGGCGCTCGGGTCCACGGGGATCCCGTCGTTCCCGCGGCTGCCCGGGCAGCCCGAGTGGGTGCAGGGCGTCGTGGGCAGCAGCGCGGTGGGGGCGCTGGCGCCCCCGCAGAGCCCGGCGCTCGCTCCCGGCGAGCACTCCGGAATCCACAACGACGCGTGGATGACCGATGCCTACACGCGCACCGCGATGGCCGATGCGCGATCGGCGCAGGTGCGCTCGTTCTTCGCGGGAGGGGACTGCGCGTCGATGGCGTGGGACGACCTCGGTCGCATCGTCGCCGTGTGCGTGTCTCCCACGCAGACTCGCGCGTATGTGCTCGACCCGCGCACCCTCGAGCCTGTGGCGGAGCGGCGCCTCGCGGAACGACCGCTCACGCCCGGCTTCCTCACCGACTTCTCCGGCGGCGGCTACGCCGTGCTGGATTCCGCGCAGCGCCTGGTCACCCCGCTGCCGGGCGCGGTCATCGCCCGCTACGACGTCCGCGCCGATCTCGCGCCCATCGATGCCTTCCCCGTGGGGGACTCACTGCAGGAGGGCGAGCGCCTCACCTCGGTCCTTCCCGACTGGGGCGGGGCGCTGTGGCTCGTGGGCCAGCGGGGCACCGTCGGAGTCCTCGACCCGGCGAGCGGGGCGCACTCGGCACTGGTGCTCACCGACGGGGCCGGGCGCCCGGTCGACATCGAGAACTCCTTCGCGTCCGCGGAAGGCGGCGGGGCCTACGTGGTGACGTCGGCCGACCTGGTGCGACTCGACATCGCCGACGGCCGGCCGGTGGTCACCTGGCAGCAGCCCTACGACCGCGGGGTGCGCCGCAAGCCGGGCCAGACCAGCCGGGCGTCGGGGACGACGCCGACCGTGTTCGCCGGCGGCAGGTACGTCGCGATCACCGACAACGCCGAGCCCCGGATGAACCTCGTGGTGGTCGACATGTCGGGTCCGTCTCCGAGGGTGCACTGCGAGGTGCCGGTTTTCGCGCCGGACGCCAGCGCGACCGACAACTCGATCATCTCGATGGGCAATGCGCTTTTCGTGGAGAACAACTACGACTACTCCGTGCTCTCCGTGGCTGGCGGCCGCACGTCGCAGCCGGGCCTGGCCCGCATCGACGTGACCGACGACGGCTGCACCACGGGCTGGGAGACGACGGAGGTGACCATCCCGTCCCTGGTGTCCAAGGGCGTGGCGCCGGATGGCGCGATCCTCACGTACACGAAGGAGAGCAGCCTCGCCGGAGTGGACGCGTGGTGGTTCACGGCGGTCGACGCGACGACGGGGAAGGTGCTGTGGCGTCGCCTGGCGGGCAACGGGCCCCTGCTCAACAACCACTACGCGGCCGGCTACGTCGGCCCCGACGGCAGCGTCTACGTCGGGACGATCAGCGGCGTCGTGGCGCTGGTGCGGGACGGCTCAGCCGGCGGCGAGTGACCACTCGGGGCCGTCGGGAGTGTCGCGCACCTCGATGCCCGCGGCCGCGAGGCGGTCGCGGACCAGGTCGCTCATCGCGAAGTCCCTCTGCTCCCGGGCGAGCTGGCGCGCGGCGAGGGCGACGTCCACGACGGGGCCGAGCACTTCGCGCTCGTCGCGCAGCCCGGTCGAGGCCGCGGAGGCCAGGTCCACGAGCATCCCGCGCAGCGCGGCGCGGGCCCGGTCCACGTGGTCGCCCTGCACCGTGTCGGCCGACCAGGCGTGGATGGCGTCCTCGAGCTCCAGCGTGGCGGCCAGGGCCCCGTCGGCATCCCCGGCGGCCAGGCAGGCGTCGAAGGCCGCGCGCAGCCGGTCGACCTCGGCCCGCAGCGACAGGCTCTCGCCCAGCGGCTCGGCGGTCGGCGCCGCGACGGAATGCGCGGGGGCGCGAGAGGCGCCGTCGGCCACGGAGGCACCGCGCAGGGCCCGGGAGATGTCGTCGAACGACACGGACTCCCCGGAGCCCAGGAGTGTCGACACCCCGCGGTGGCGCAGGGTGAGCCCCCCGACCCCCTGGACGGTGGCCGTGCGGGACTCCCGGTCGAGGATGACCGCGGTGTGCTCGTCGACGCCGAGCACGCCGATGTCCTCGGGCAGGGCGCCCTCGAGGCGCACCAGGCGCTCCTCGCCGAGGTAGCAGTAGCGCGTGTCGTGGCGCCCGCCCTCGCGGTTGTCGTAGTGCGGGACCACCGCGGCCGTGATCCCGGTGAGCGAGCCGAGCAGGTCCAGGCCCTCGAGCCAGTGCGGCTCGATCCCGACCTTGTAGATCTCGTAGACGGGCACGGCGTAGGCGCCGACGGTGACGGCGGCCGCGCTCCCCATGACGAGCGTGCCGCCGCGATCGACGAGGTCGCGCAGGGCGCCGGGGATCGGCGTCCCCTCCCACTGGCGCAGCGCGTACGTCGGGCTGCCGGGTCCGGCGAAGGCCCACGAGGCCCTCGAGAGGAGCGCCAGCGCCCGCTCGCGCTCGGTGACCGCCTCGTCGCGGCTGCGCCACCGCACGACGTCGAGGCTGGACCCGACGGAGTCGCGGAAGTACTCGAGGATCTTGTCGGTGAGGTCGTCGGCGTTGACCTGGAAGCCGAACGGCGTGTCCATCATCGTGGCCGCGCCGGGCCCGGACGAGCCGATGACCTCCCGGTGGACCTTGACCATCGTGGGGGCGGTCTCCCCCGATCCGATGATGACGAGGCGTCCGCTCACCCCGACATTGTGGCGGTCGGCCTCCCTAGGCCGCGGTGGCAGGTCCCTCGCCGTAGCGGTTGGGGCCCGGGGTGCTCGGGGACGCCCAGAAGATGATGACCACGATCACGCCGATGATGCAGCAGAAGTAGTAGAGCAGCCACCACCAGCCGGAGCGGTCCGTGTCGTGCAGGCGCCGGCAGCCGACCGCGAGCGTGGGGATGATGAGCGCGAGGCTCCAAGCGATGGCGATGATCATGCCGAAGACCGCCAGGCCGCTCAGCCCGCCGCTGGAGACGGTGTTGGTGGCCTCATCCACCTGCAGGGTGTTCAGGGAACTGCTCAGCCCGATGTTGAGCGGGATGCTGATGATGATGCCGCCGATGACGACGAAGAGGTACCACCACCAGAACTCTGACCGGGACGCCCGGCCCTTGAAGTTGGCGTAGTTGCTGAACACGTGCTTGATGGCCTGGCCGAATCCCATGATTCCTCCCGAGGAGCGTCCCTTGGTCCCGCAGCCTAGTGACGGGAGCGGGAATTGGGTAGCGTCGACGCGCGTGAGGGTGAAGGTCGTCGGCGCGGGCATCGCCGGCCTCGCGACGGCGCACCTGCTGGCCAGGCTGGGCCACGACGTCGAGGTCCTCGACAGTTCGGCCTCCCCCCCGGAGGATGGGGCCGCCCTGGCGATGCAGCCCAATGGCCTGGCGGTGCTCGAGGCGCTGGGCGTGGTCCAGTCGCTGGACTCTGCCTCCTCGAGGATGCGGCAGCTGCGGGTGTTCGACGGCCTGGGCCGCGCGATCACGACCACGGTGATCCCGGACTTCGGGCCGGGCCTGGACCATGTCCTCGTCGCACCGAGGGCGGACGTCGTGGGGGCGCTCGCGGCCGCCGGGCGTGTCCCCGTGCGGTGGGGGGCCGATGTCGGCCACGCGGGCCCGGGCGTCCTCGACGTCGGCGAGGGCCGCGACCGGAGCACCATCACGGCCGACCTCATCGTCGGGGCGGACGGGGCCTCGTCGACGGTGCGCCGGTGCTTCGACCTCGGGGCCCGTCGCCGGGGCGGTCGGCGCTACCTGCGGATGATGCTGGAGCGACCCCTCGCGCACGCCCGGGCCGGGGAGTACTGGACTCGCTCGGGACTCGCCGGGATGCTGCCCTGCGGTCCGGAGCGGACCTACGCCTACGCCACCGCGACCCAGGAGATCGTCGACGCGCACGCGAGCGACGCGGACCTGGCCGGCGCGATCGGGAAGGCCCACCCCGTCCTGGCCGCACTGCTGCCGCCGTCGCTGCCCCGCGACCGCGTGCTCGTGAACGACGTGTCGACGGTCACCTGTCGCAGCTTCGTCGGCCCCGGCGTCGTGCTCGTGGGCGATGCCGCCCACGCCATGGCGCCCAACCTGGGGCAGGGCGCGAACTCCGGGCTCGTCGATGCGGCCGTCCTCGCCCTGGAACTCGCGCAGGGCGATGACCTCGGACCGGCCCTTCGGCGCTACGACGTCCAGCGGCAGGTAGTCCGCGGCGTCCAGAGGGATGCCGAACGCCTCGCGCGAGCGGCCCATGCCCGCGGTCCGCGCGAGGCGCGCAATGCACTGGCCCGTGCCGTCGGGCGCCTGCCCGCGGACGGCGTGCTGCGCCGGGCCCAGCAGTGCGACCCCGGCGAGCTGCGCGCGCGCCTGAGTGCCGTCCTGGGATAGTGGGGCGATGCGTCGTCTCGCCGCGCTCGCGCTGCTGTGCGGCCTGGTCGCCTGCTCCTCGGCCTCGCCGCCGACCGCGGACGGCGGGGCGACCTCGTCGGGCCAGGCCGACACGTCGTCCGGTTCGGGCGCGGCGTCGGCATCTCCCTCGGCATACCCCTCGGCATCCCCATCGGCGCCGGCCTCGTCCCCGGCTGCCGCCGAGCCCTACGTGGGCCCGGCGTTCTCGGCGCCCACCCTGGACGGTGGCTTCCTCAGCGACGCCGACGTCGCCGGACGGCCCACGGTGATGTGGTTCTGGGCGCCGTGGTGCGGGGTGTGCCA
>JBJTJS010000353.1:0-3761 GCA_046096085.1 bacterium | reverse complement strand
ACCTTGGCGTAGCCGTCCTTGAAGTACAGCGACAGCGGGATGAGGGTCAGCCCCTTCGCCTGGGTCTTCGCGGCCAGGCGGCGGATCTCGTCGCGCTTGAGGAGGAGCTTGCGCGCCCGGCGCGGCTCGTGGTTGGTCCAGGTGCCCAGGTCGTACTCCGGGATGTGCACCCCGCGCAGCCACACCTCCCCGTCGTCCACGGTCGCGTAGCCGTCGGTGAGCGTCGCGCGGCCGGCGCGCAGGGACTTCACCTCGGTCCCGGTGAGGACGATGCCGCACTCAAGGGTGGAGTCGACGTGATAGTCGTGCCGTGCCTTGCGGTTCTGCGCGATGACCTTGCGGCCCGTCTCCCTCGGCACCGGAACTCGCTAGACCCGCAGGTCCTTGCGCAGGGTGAAGAACGCCGCCAGCCCGGCCAGCAGGATGCCGACGATGAAGAGGATCGGAGTGATGGACCAGATCGCGTCCCAGCCGACGAACGCGGTGAACTGGAAGGCCGGGGCCAGCACCCGGTCGATGACGAACGCCTTGACCAGGATCAGCCCGCCCGTCGCCAGCAGGGCCCCGATGGCGGCGGCCACGGCGGCCTCGAGGAGGAACGGGAGCTGGATGTAGAAGTTCGACGCCCCACGAGGCGCATGATCCCGGTCTCCCGGCGACGGCTAAAGGCCGCCACCCGCATCGTGTTGACGATGAGCAACACGGTGACGACGAGCATCGCGATCGCGATGACGAGGGCGATGGCCTGAAGGCCGCCGAGGAGTTGGAAGAAGCGATCGTGGAACTGCCTCTGGTCGTTGACCTGCTCGACGCCGGGCCTGCCACTGAAGGCCGATGCGACGATCTCGTACTTCGTGGGATCGGACAGCTTGACCCGGAAGGACTCCGGGAGGGCGTCGACCGTCACGTTGTCCACGATGGGCGAGTTGCGATACTGCTCGATGAAGCGGTTGTACGCCTCCTGCTGCGACTCGTAGAAGATCTCCTGGACGAGCGGCTCCAGCGACTCCAGGTCGGATCGGATCTGGTCGCGCTGGACGTCGGTGACCTTGCCACCGGAGCACGAGGGCGTCTCGGAGTTGTCGTTGCACAGGAAGATCGAGACCTCGACCTTGTCGTACCAGAAGTCCTTCATCGTATCCACCTGCGCGCGCACGAGCAGGGAGACACCGAAGAGCGCGAGGGAGACGCCGACGGTGATGATGACGGCGATGGTCATCGTGAGGTTGCGGCGCAGGCCGTTCCATACCTCGCTCAGGACGAAGCGGGCTCTCATCTTTCGCTCCTACTGCGCGTATCCGTAGACGCCGCGGGACTGGTCGCGGACCACGTGCCCGCGGTCGAGCTCGATGACGCGCTTGCGCATCTGGTCGACGATCGCCGCGTCGTGCGTGGCCATCACGACCGTCGTGCCGGTTCGGTTGATGCGGTCGAGGAGCTTCATGATGCCCACCGAGGTGGCCGGATCCAGGTTGCCCGTGGGCTCGTCGGCGATGAGGATCGCCGGCTTGTTCACGAAGGCCCGGGCGATGGCCACGCGCTGCTGCTCGCCGCCACTGAGCTCATCGGGCATGCGGGTCTCCTTGTCCTCGAGGCCGACCAGCTCGAGCACCTCTGGGACGATCCGGCGGATCTGCGACGACTTGCGGCCGATGACCTCCAAGGCGAAGGCGACGTTGTCGTAGACCGTCTTGTTCGGGAGCAGTCGGAAGTCCTGGAACACCGTGCCGATCTGGCGCCGCAGCCCGGGGACCTTCCAGTTCGAGAGGCGGTTGAGGTCCTTGCCAGCGACCCACACGCGCCCCTTCGTGGGGCCTTCCTCCTTGAGCACGAGGCGCAGGAACGTGGACTTGCCCGAGCCCGAGGCGCCCACGAGGAAGACGAACTCGCCCTTCTCCACCTCGACGGTGACACCCTCGAGGGCAGGACGGGCCTGGGTCGGGTAGACCTTGGTCACGTTCTCGAACAGGATCACCTAACGAGTGTAAGCGCTCCGCGAGCGGGCCCCTGCCAGCGACAGGCGGGCAGGGAGGGCGCCCCCTAGTTCTGGACGATGACGGTGCGCTGAGCGCGCAGCGCCATCACGAGGGCCACGATCCACCCGATGATGGTCCAGCCCAGGAGAAGGTTGACCCAGAACACGAGCCAGTGCGGCACATCGCGCACACAGGCGATGCACCACGGCAGCATGTAGCCGACGGTGACGATGGCCACGATGACGGACACGACCTTGGTCGCGGTCCACGACCGCGCCTCGGGCTCCACTGAGTAGGACGGCATAGCCGAGACCCTATCTCAGGAGCGGGCATCCTGCTGGCGGCGCCACCGAATCCCCGCCTCTACGAACTCGTCGATCTCCCCGTCGAGCACCGCGGAGGTGTTGCCGGTCTCGACGTCGGTCCGCAGGTCCTTCACCATCTGGTAGGGGTGCAGCACGTAGGAGCGCATCTGGGTCCCCCAGGAGCCGGCCGAGTCGCCCTTGAGGGCGTCCATCTTCTCCTGCTCCTCGCGGCGGCGCTGCTCGAGCAGCCGGGACTGCAGCACCCGCATCGCGGCAGCGCGATTCTGGATCTGCGACTTCTCGTTCTGGCAGGAGACCACGATGCCGGTCGGGAGGTGCGTGATGCGCACGGCCGAGTCGGTGGTGTTGACGCTCTGGCCGCCCGGCCCCGACGAGCGGAAGACATCGATGCGAATCTCGGTCTCGGGAATGTCGATGTGGTCCGTCTGCTCCGTCACGGGCAGCACCTCGACGCCCGCGAACGACGTCTGCCGACGGCCCTGGTTGTCGAAGGGCGAGATGCGCACGAGTCGATGCGTGCCCTGCTCCACCGACAGCGTTCCGTAGGCGTACGGCGCCTTCACGGCGAACGTCGCCGACTTGATGCCGGCCTCCTCCGCGTAGGACGTGTCGTACACCTCGAAGGGCCAGCCGTGGCGCTCGCAGTAGCGGGTGTAGAGGCGCAGCAGCATCTCGGCCCAGTCCGCGGCATCGACCCCGCCCGCCTCCGACCGGATCGTCACCAGGGCCACGCGCGCGTCGTACTCCCCCGACAGCAGCGTGCGCACCTCGAGCTCGTCGATCTCCCGGCGCAGCTCGGCAAGCTCCCGCTCCGCCTCGCCCCACGAGTCCGCGTCGTCCTCCGCCTCGGCGAGTTCGAGGAGGACGACGACGTCGTCGAGCCGGCGCCGCAGACCCTCCACCCGCCGGATGTCCCCCTGGACGAAGGACAGTTGCGACGTCACGGCCTGGGCGCGCTCCTGGTCGTCCCACAGATCCGGGGCCGAGGCCTCGGCCTCCAACTCGGCCGCCCGCTCCCGGAGCGCGGGGACGTCGAGGACGGTCTCGATGCTCGACAGCGTCTGCTCGAGACCGGCGATCGCCTCAGCGGCGTCGGGGATGGCCATGGGCGACCAGCGTACGTGGGACGCGGGAACGCGGCGGAGGTCAGGGGGCGGCCGCCAGCTCGGACCACGCGGTCCAGAGGGTCGCCTGCTCGGTATCGCGGCTGTTGACGGGCGCCAGGCCGTACTTCGCCAGGATCGTGCCGACGACCGAGGCGAGGTCGTACGTCGTGGAGTCCACGCCGGTCCGCGGCAGGAGGTTCGAGACGATGAGCGAGGGGACCCGCGTCCCCGGACCGAACTCGTCATGCGCTCCCGGGGTCGCCTTGCCCAGGCCCGGCGGCGGGACGTGATCCCAGGCCCCGCCGAACTCGTCGTACGTGACGATCGTGAGCGTGTCCTGGGCGCAGGGGCCC
>JBJTJS010000352.1:0-3115 GCA_046096085.1 bacterium | reverse complement strand
GACCAGGCCGTCGAAGGCGTACGGAGCGTCATCGACGTAGACCTCCCGGTTCACGAGCGAGCAGCCGGTCGCGGGGGCACCGAGGCGCCAGTCGATGTCGTCGTGCTTGCGGCGGAAGTGCAGGCCCTCGACGTCGATGCCGCCCTGCAGTGCCTCCTTCGACAGCGGGGGGCGGTTGTAGGGCAGGTGCGGCTCGTCGCCGATCACGGTGACGTCGATGCCCTGGCCGCGCAGCGACTCCGCGGCCCGGAGTCCGCCGAGACCGGCGCCGACAACGAGTGCCCTCACGGCGTACAGCTCACGGCTCGACGGTGATGGCCTGAATCGGGCAGACGTCGGCGGCGGCCTCGACCTGGTCGGCCAGCGCGTCGTCGACCTCGCCGGTGTACTCCAGCTTGCCGTCGTCGTTCAATGCGAACACGGTGGGAGCCTCGAACGTGCACTGTCCGTAGTGCTGGCACTGCTCCATGTCGACGGTGATCTTCACTTCTCCTCCACGGTTGACGGGTACAGGTCCTTGCTCGGGGTGCGGATGCCGCGGAACTCCCAGTCGCCGCCGAGAGCGGTGGAGACGACCTCCTCGCTCTCGGTCGGCTGCGCGCCGACATCGGAGCGGATGGGCGTGGGTCCCTCGACGATGTGGTTGGTGAGCCTGCCCAGGCCCTCGACCTCGACCTCGACGACGTCGCCCGGCTGCACAGGCCGGGAGTTCGCCGGCGTGCCCGAGAAGAGCAGGTCACCCGGCACGAGGGTGATCGTGCGCGCGATGTCGGCCACGAGGTAGTGCATGTCCCACTCCATCTCCGACGTCGTGGAGTCCTGCTTCGCGACGCCGTTGACGAGGGTGCGGATGCCCTTGTTGCGGAAGTCCCAGTCGGTGACGAGACCGGGCCCGACCGGCGCCAGGGTGTCCGAACCCTTGACGCGCAGCATCGACCCCGCGTCGGTGTCCCGGAAGTCGTGCAGGCCGTAGTCGTTGCCGATCGTGTAGCCCGCGATGTAGCTGACGGCGTCGGCCGGGGAGATGTTGCGGCACGTGCGCCCGATGACGATCACGATCTCGCCCTCGTAGTTCAGCCACTTGCAGCCCGCGGGGCGCACGACTCCGGCCCTGTGCGAGTTCAGCGCGGTGATCGGCTTGTGGAAGTACGTCGGCGCCGCGGGGAGCCGGGTCATGAACTCCTCGGTGCGACTGGCGTAGTTGAGGTGCACCGCGATGATCTTCGTCGGCTCGGTCGGGGGCAGGTGGATGGCCTCGTCGACGCCGACCTCGCGACCGTCGCCCGAGACGAGCATGTCACCCTCGCGGCGTACCTGGCAGGGGTAGCCGTCGAGGAGGATGCGGCGGTACTCGGGCACTATGCGCTCACCTCCCGGGCGCTGGCACCATCGCGCGTCCATCCGGTCTCGGGCCGGTCGAACCAGACGTGGACCTGGCTGGTGCCGATGGCGTTCTCGTAGTCGCTGTACTGCACGCCGGGCGCGGCGAAGTCGGCCTCGCCGAGGGCCGCGGCCATCATGAGGTAGTGGGCGAACATGCCCTCGGGACGCACGGTGAGGAACTCCGGCATGGTCTCGAGGACCAGGTCGTGACGCCCCTCGGCGAACCACGCGAGGCGTTCCTGGTCCATGTCGCGCGCCTTCTGGCTGATGATGTGCGAGGGGTCGCTGGACTCGTGCTTGCGCAGTTCCTTGAGCTTGTAGAACGTGTGCGACAGCGATCCGGTGGCGATGAGGACCACCTTGCGATCCATCTCGCGGACCGCCTGGCCGATGGCCCGCCCCACCCGCAGGAAGTCGTCGGTCTCGCCGGTCTGGCAGACGCTCATCGAGATCCAGCGCTTGTCCAGGCCCTTTCCGAGGTAGCTCCACAGGTTGAGCGACGGGTAGTACAGCGGGAGGTACTCGTCGTCGATCGCCGTGATCCAGGTGCCGTTGGGTTCGCCTCGGGCAGCGATGGCCTCGGCGAGTTCGGGGTCGCCGTGCCACTCGTAGGGGATGCGGCACATCCCGCGAGGCAGTTCCTCCGCGGTGAAGAGGCCGGCACGGCGACTGTGCGACGTGACGACGAACTCCACGGTCGTGAACCAGTGCGAGTCGAGGACGATGACGGTTTCGTAGTCCAGGGTCTCGAACTTCTCCCGGCGCAGCCGCTCCAGCCCGGTGACGATCGTGATCTCGCGACCGTCGTTGAGCTCGAGGCGCGTCTCCTTCGGCAGCATGATGGTCGGCACGTGGGACAGCAGGCCCGCGGCAACGATCTCGCCCATGACTACCTCCATCCGTTCGGGGAATAGCAGGTGTTCTTGACGTCGGCATAGAAGTCAAAGGACCACGTGCCGCCTTCGCGGCCGATCCCGGACTTGCGCGAGCCGCCGAAGGGGGCGCGCAGGTCTCGAACGAAGAAGCAGTTCACCCAGACCGTGCCCGCAACGAGCTGGCCCGCGATCCGCTCGGCGCGCGGGCGGTCGCCGCAGACGAGGGTTGCGGCGAGGCCGTAGTCGGTGTTGTTGGCCAGTGCGATCGCCTCCTCCTCGGCGGCGAACGTCTGCATCGTGAGCACCGGGCCGAACACCTCGTGGGTGAGGATCTCCGAGCCGAGGGCCGCCCCGGTGATGAGCGTGGGAGCGTAGTAGAAGCCACCCGTCACGGGCTCCACGCGCTCGCCACCGAAGGCCACGGCAGCACCGTCCGCCTGCGCGCGTGACACGAAGCCCTCGATGCGCTCCAGGTGCACGGGATGGATCTGCGGGCCGAGGTCGGTGGCCTCGTCGCGCAGGAGTTCGCCGCTCGACTTGCGGAGAAGGTGCAGGAGATCCGGCAGGGCGATCCACGCGACGAGGCCACCGACCTCGGCCCGCAGATCCACCCCGTGCACCTCGAGCGCGTCGAGGGCTTCGTCAACCGTGCGCGCACCGACGGCGCGACCGTCGTCTTCGGCGGCGAGCGCGTCGAACCCGTCGCCGGGGGCTTCTACTACGCGCCCACGCTCATCGCCGATGCCGCGGCCGGCTCGGAGATCCTCACCCACGAGGTCTTCGGTCCCGTGCTCACGATGCAGACCTTCTCCACCGAGGAGGAGGCCGTCGCGCTGGCCAACAACACCGACTACGGC
>JBJTJS010000351.1:0-4330 GCA_046096085.1 bacterium | reverse complement strand
CCGTCCGCCGCCACATCCGCCAGGGCCTCGCGAACGTGTCCTCGCTCGCCGAGGTGGACGACCTGCTCTCCCTCATCGACGCCGACCAGGAGGCCGACGTCACGGTGATGTCCGCTCCCCGCGGTCGCACGGGCGGCGAGCGGGCACCGTCGCTCCCGGACGGCTGGCTGGACAGCCCCTACCTCGGTGCTGCCGACGCGGCGAGCGTGCGGGAGGCCGAGTTCTCCGTCAGCGGCGGGTGAGGCGCGCCCGAGAGACCGGTCCGGAGTGTGGCACGCGGGCCCGAAGTCCCTAGCGGCAAGCGGTTGCGGGGTGGTGGCATAGTCCCGTGACCACCTTCGTCTACGACTTCGCCCGCGGCAGCCGCTCCCAGGCCGACCTCCTGGGCGGGAAGGGGGCCAACCTCGCCGAGATGACGCGCCTGGGCCTGCCCGTGCCCCCGGGATTCACCATCACCACCGAGGCCTGCCGCTACTACCTGACCCACGGCGAGGTCCCCGACGTCCTCCACCCGCAGGTGAGTCAGCATCTGGACCGTCTCGAGGAGCGGATGGGACGCCGCCTCGGCGATCCCACCGACCCATTGCTGGTCTCCGTGCGCTCGGGCGCACGGTTCTCGATGCCGGGGATGATGGAGACCGTCCTCAACATCGGGCTGAACGAGGAGAGCGTGAAGGGCCTCGCGGAGATCGCCCAGGACGCGCGCTTCGCCTGGGACTCCTACCGGCGTCTCATCCAGATGTTCGGCAAGACGGTCCTCGACATCGATGCGCACCGATTCGAGAAAGCTCTCGACGACGTCAAGGCCGCGAGCGGCGCCACACTCGACATCGACATCCCCGTCCCCGCGCTCGAAGGACTCGTCGACGCGTACAAGGCGATCGTCCTCGAAGCCACGGGTGAGCCGTTCCCCCCGGATCCGCGCGAGCAGCTGAACCTGGCGATCCTCGCGGTGTTCCGGTCGTGGAACACCGACCGCGCCCGGCTCTACCGCAGGCGCGAGCGCATCCCGCACGACCTGGGGACCGCGGTCAACGTCCAGGCGATGGCCTTCGGCAACCTGGGCGAGGGCTCGGGCACCGGCGTGGCCTTCACGCGCGACCCCTCGACCGGGGCCCGGGGCGAGTACGGCGACTACCTGCCCGACGCCCAGGGGGAGGACGTGGTGGCGGGAATCCGCAACACCCTGTCCCTGGCGGACCTGGGCGAGCGCGACCCCGCGTCGTACGAGCAGCTCCTTGACATCATGCGCAGGCTGGAGTTGCACTACCACGACCTCTGCGACATCGAGTTCACCGTGGAGCGGGGCACCCTGTGGATGCTGCAGACCCGCGTGGGGAAGCGCACCGCGGCCGCCGCATTCCGGATTGCCACGCAACTGGTCGACGAGGGCGTGATCGACCTGGACGAAGCGGTGCGCCGCGTGAACGGCGCGCAACTCGCGCAGTTGATGTTCCCCCGCTTCGCCGACGGCTCCTCCCACACCGTGCTCACGCGCGGCATGAGCGCGTCACCCGGGGCGTCCGTCGGCCAGGCGGTCTTCGACTCGCCCACGGCCGTGGAGTGGGCGGAGTCGGGGCGTCAGGTCATCCTCGTGCGCCGCGAGACGAATCCCGACGACCTCGCAGGCATGGTGGCCGCCGCCGGGATCCTCACCAGCCGCGGCGGGAAGACCTCCCACGCCGCCGTCGGGGCTCGGGGCATGGGCAAGACCGCCGTCTGCGGCGCGGAGGAGCTCGACGTCGACACGGTGAACCGACGCATGACGACTCGGTCGGGCGTCCAGGTCGACGAAGGCGACGTCATCTCGATCGATGGCAGCACGGGCACCGTCTACCTGGGCGAGGTCCCCGTGGTGGCCAGCCCCGTGGTGCGCTACTTCGAGGAGGGGGTCGCTTCGGCGACCCAGGATGCCGACGAGGACACGCGCGAGCTCATCAAGGCGGTGGACCGCATCATGCGCCACGCGGACCGCTCCCGTCGGCTGCTCGTGCGCGCGAACGCCGACACCGCGCCGGACGCCCAGCGGGCACGGCGGATGGGCGCGGAGGGCATCGGGCTGCTGCGCACGGAGCACATGTTCCTCGGCGAGCGCAAGCAGTACGTCGAGCGGCTCATCCTCGCGAACGACGACGAGGAGCGCCAGGAGGCCCTCGATGCCTTGCTCCCGCTCCAGCGCAAGGACTTCATGCGGATCCTCGAGGCCATGGACGGCCTGCCGGTGACCATCCGGCTCATCGACCCGCCGCTGCACGAGTTCCTCCCCGACCGCACCGACCTGGCCGTTCGCGTCGCGCTGGCCGAGGCGCGGGGGGAGCAGCACGAGTCCGAGCTCCGCCTGCTGCAGGCGGTCAACCGCCTGCACGAGCAGAACCCGATGCTGGGCCTGCGCGGCGTACGCCTCGGCCTGGTGCTCCCCGGCCTCTTCGCCCTCCAGGTGCGCGCGATCGCCGAGGCCGCCTGCATGCGCCAGAAGCTCGGCGGCGACCCGCGCGCCGAGATCATGATCCCGCTCGTCGGATCCATCCAGGAGCTCGAACTCGTCATCGAGGAGGCCTCGACCGTCCTCGATGAGGTTGCTGCGGTGCACGGCTGCACCCTGAGGTTCCCCATCGGCACCATGATCGAACTGCCCCGCGCGGCGGTGACCGCGGGCCAGATCGCCGAGGCCGCGGAGTTCTTCTCGTTCGGCACCAACGACCTCACGCAGACCACCTGGGGCTTCAGCCGCGACGATGTCGAGGCGGCCTTCTTCTCCGCCTACCTGGACAAGGGGGTGTTCGGCGTCTCGCCCTTCGAGTCTCTGGACCGCGAGGGCGTGGGGGCACTCGTGCGCATGGCCGTCGAGGCCGGACGGGCCGTGCGGCCCAAGCTCAAGTGCGGGGTGTGCGGGGAGCACGGCGGGGACCCGGACTCCGTGCACTTCTTCCACGACGTCGGCTTGGACTACGTCTCGTGCTCGCCGTTCCGCGTGCCCATCGCCCGCCTGGAGGCGGGGCGCGCTGCGCTCGGGGCCGCGGGCTCCGACAGCCGCTGACCCCCGCGCAGCGCTATCCCATGATCGAGCGGGATGACGCTTCCCGGCACGGGCTCTTCATCGCGACCCTCTAGGGTCGTGAGCGTGGGCATCCCTCCCGGCTACTCCGCCGCCGACGTCGAGCGGTGGGTGACGAACGCGCCCAGCGAGCGATCCCCGTTCGCGCGCGACCGCGCACGAGTCCTCCACTCCGCGGGCCTGCGACGTCTCGCGGCGAAGACGCAGGTGCTCGTCGCCGGGAGTGCCGACTTCCCGCGCACGCGCCTCACCCACACCCTCGAGGTGGCCCAGATCGCGCGCGAGATGGGCGCGGCCCTCGGGTGCGATCCCGATCTCGTCGACGTCGCCGGCCTGGCCCACGATCTCGGGCATCCGCCGTTCGGGCACAACGGCGAGGGGGAACTCAACCGCATCGCGAGCGGGATCGGAGGGTTCGAGGGCAATGCGCAGACCCTGCGGGTCATGACCCGGCTGGAGGCGAAGGTCATCGATCCGGCCACGGGACGCAGTGCCGGACTGGATCTCAGCCGGGCCAGCCTGGATGCCTCGTGCAAGTACCCGTGGCCGCGTCGCGATCCGGGCTCCGTCGAGGACAGGCGCGGGGCTGACCTCGGCGGCCAGGCGCACAAGTTCGGCTACTACGCCGATGACGCGGAGATCTTCCACTGGCTGCGCGAGGGGGCCCCGGGGGAGCGGACCTGCCTCGAGGAGCAGGTGATGGACTGGGCGGACGACGTGGCCTACTCGGTGCACGACCTCGAGGACGCGCTGCATACCGGCCTCATCACCCTCGACATGTTCACGTCGGCCACCGAGCGCGAGAACGTCATGGACGTCGCGCACCGCGGCTACCTGCCGTCGGTGGATCCCGCGTCGATCGGGGCGGCGCTGGATCGGCTCCTCGCCCTGGACTACTGGCCGTCGTCGTACGACGGATCCCAGCGTGACCTTGCGGCGCTCAAGACCGCCACGTCGCAACTCATCGGGCGGTTCTGCGCCGCGGCCGAGCGGGCCACGCGCGAGGCCTTCCCCGGATCACGGCTCACCCGCTACGCGGCCTCGCTGGTCGTGCCGGACGGGGTGCGGGCGGAGGTGGCCGCCCTCAAGGCGATGACCGCCATCTACGTGATGAACCGGGCGGGAGCCGAGACCGGCTACGCCCGGCAGCGCGAGATGCTCGCCGAGCTCGTGGCGACGCTGGTGCTGCGCGGCGGCCGCGACCTCGAGCCGTGGATCGCGCCGGAGTGCGACGCCGCCGCGGACGACGGTGGGCGCCTGCGCGTCGTCATCGAC
>JBJTJS010000350.1:0-11429 GCA_046096085.1 bacterium | reverse complement strand
GGTCCGTCGCGGTGGCCAGCGCCGCCTCGCGGGCCGCGCAGTACTCGACGAGGACGGCGTAGGCCTTCTTGCCCATGAGGGCGACGAGCTCATCCCGGTTGGAGACGTACACCGGCTCCGCGCCCACGTGGGCCTCGGTGTTGCCGCTGCAGTACCAGTCGAGGTCGTGCCCCCCCTCGCCCCAGCCGCGCCGGTCGAACTCGGCGATGACGATGACGTCGTACGTCGACCCGTCGGGCATCTCGACCTCGTCGTAGCTGCGGCGGATCGGCAGCTGCCAGCACACGTCGGGCTTGGTCTCGACGAAGGACACTCCCTCGCGGGCCGCGAGCCCGTGCAGCGCGCAGCCCTCGCCTCCGGCGAAGCCGGGGCGGTTGAGAAAGATGCACGCGCCGTCCACGACCCGGGTCTTGCGCTCCTTGCCCTCGGCCCTGACCGTCGCGCCCTTCGCCTGGCCCACCGAGCGGAACTGCCAGTGCTCGTCGTCGAGCTTCTTCGCCCACTTCAGCACCCGCTTCTCGTCGTCGCGGTCGGTGAAGTGCGCCCCGAGAGTGCAGCAGCCGTCGTAGGGCCGGTCGGCGTAGACGCCCTTGCACCCGCGGCCGAAGATGCACGTCCAGCGGGAGGTGAGCCAGGTGAGGTCGCAGCGGTAGCGCCGCCCCTTCTTGCCGGGATCGTCGAACTCCACCCACGCTCGCGGGAAACCCAAGGGGACCTCTGGCACGCGCCGACCCTAGCGCGCGGAGTCGCGGCGGACGTCATCCGAGGCGTAACCTCGGGGTCGTGCGCCTCGGGGTCCTCGACATCGGCAGCAACACCGTGCACCTCCTCGTGGTCGACGCCCACTCCGGTGCCGCGCCCCTCCCGGCCTGGAAGTCCAAGATCGCCCTGCGGCTGGCCGAGCACCTCCTGCCCGACGGCAGCATCGACGACGACGCGGTCGACGAGCTCGTGGGCTTCGTCCGCGAGTCCCTGGCCACCGCGGAGGACCTGGGCGTCACGGAGTTCCTCGCCTTCGCGACCTCGGCCATCCGGGACGCCCCGAACGGCGAGCGGGTCCTCCACCACGTTCTCGAGCGCACCGGGATCGCCGTCCAGGTCCTCAGCGGCGAGGAGGAGGCGCGACTCACGTTCCTCGCGGTGCGGCGGTGGTTCGGCTGGTCGGCCGGGCGCATCCTCGTCCTCGACATCGGCGGGGGATCCCTGGAGATCGCCTCCGGGGCCGACGAGGAGCCCGGCGTCGCGATCTCGGTCCCGCTCGGCGCCGGGCGCCTGACCCGGGAGTTCCTCCAGGGCGATCCGCCGCGCGCGGCCGGGGTGCGGGAGGTGCGCCGTCAGGCCCGGGCCGCGATCGGCGAGGTCGCCGGGCGGGTCCTGCGGGTGGGGGAGCCGCGCATCACCGTCGCCACCTCGAAGACCTTCCGGCAGCTGGCGCGCATCGCCGGCGCCGCGCCGTCCAGCGAGGGCTTCCACGTACGCCGCACCCTGGACCGCGGCGACCTGAGGTCCTGGGTCCCCAAGCTCGCCGAGATGACGTCGGCCGAGCGCGCCAAGCTGCCCGGCGTCTCCGACGCGCGATCCCCCCAGCTGGTCGCCGGATCCCTCGTCGCCGAGGCCGCGATGGACATCCTCGGCATCGCGCTGCTGGAGATCGGGCCGTGGGCCCTGCGCGAGGGCGTCATCCTGCGGCGCCTGGACAGCCTCGAGCCGTGAGCGCGCCCACCCTTCACATCACCGGCCTGACGCAGGCCGAGGTCGACGAGCGCGTCGCGCGCGGCGAGACCAACGACGCCCCGGACCCCCGCAGCCGCAGCCTCGGCAGCATCATCCGGGCCAACACGCTCACCTGGTTCAACGCCCTCATCGGCTCCATGTGGGTCGTCATGTGGTTCGTCGCGCCGTTCCAGGACTCCCTCTTCGGCTTCGTCATCGTCGCGAACTCCCTCATCGGGATCATCCAGGAGTGGCGCGCCAGCCGGGCGCTGGCGAAGCTCTCGGTCATCGGCGAGGCGCGGCCCTGCGTGCGCCGCGACGGCGAGGACGTCGAGGTCCGCCCCGCGCAGGTGGTCCTCGACGACATCGTGGTCCTGCGCCCCGGCGACCAGCTCGTCGTGGACGGCGAGGTGCTCGTCGCCGAGGGTCTCGAGGTCGACGAGAGCCTCCTCACCGGCGAGGCGGACCCGGTCGACCGGGGAGTCGGCGAGCAGGTGCTCTCCGGCTCCTTCGTCGTCGCCGGCAGCGGCCTCTACCGCGCCACGCGGGTCGGCCGCAACGCCTTCGCGGCCGGACTCACCGAGCAGGCCAAGAAGTTCGTCCAGACGAAGTCCGAGCTCCGCGACGACATCGCGCGCTTCATCCGCATCGCGTCGTACCTCATCCCCCCGATCGGGATCCTGCTCCTGCTGTCGCAACTGCGCGCGAACCAGTCGCTGGACGATGCCATCCGCGGCACCATCGCCGGCGTCGTCACGATGGTGCCCGAGGGGCTGGTCCTGCTCACCCGCATCGCCATGGCCGTCGCGGTGGTGCGCCTCGCGCAGCGCAAGGTGCTGGTCCAGGACCTGCCCGCGGTGGAGGTGCTCGCGCGAGTCGACACGGTCTGCGTCGACAAGACCGGGACCCTCACCGAGCCGGGCATGGCCGTCACCGACACCGTGACCCTCGACCCGTCGGCCGCCGTCGACGCCGCGCTGGCGGGGCTCGGAGCCTCCGAGGAGAGCCCCAATCCGACCTTGCAGGCCGTGGCCTCGGCCTACCCGAACCCCCTGTGGCGCGCCACCGACGTCATCCCGTTCTCCAGCGCGCGCAAGGGGTCGGCGGCGACGTTCGACGGCGAGGGCACGTGGCTCATGGGCGCGCCGGAGATGCTCACCGCCGACCGCGGGGTCCTCGACCAGGCCGAGCGGATCGCGGCGAAGGGATCCCGGGTGCTCCTGGTCACCCGCGCCGAGGGCACGCCCAGCGCGGACGGCGACGGGCCCGGCCCCAACCGGCCCGCGGCGCTCGTCGTCATCGACCAGCGGCTTCGCCCCGACGCGGCCGAGACCGTGAGCTACTTCCTCGACCAGGACGTGCGCATCAAGGTCATCTCCGGCGACAACGCCGCCACTGTCGGCGCCATCGCGACCGAGGCGGGCGTGCCGGGCGCCGGCGACCCGGTGGACGCGCGCACGCTCCCCGAGGACCCCGCGGACCTCGCCGAGCCCATCGACACCCACTCCGTCTTCGGCCGTGTCACGCCGGCTCAGAAGCAGGCCATGGTCGAGGCACTGCACCTGCGCAAGCGCACGGTGGCGATGACCGGCGACGGCGTGAACGACGTCCTCGCCCTCAAGCAGGCCGATCTCGGCATCGCGATGGGCTCGGGGTCGCCCGCCACACGCGCCGTCGCGCAGCTGGTGCTGCTCGACAACCGCTTCTCGGTCATGCCAGACGTGGTGAGCGAGGGCCGCAGGGTGCTCGGCAACATCGAGCGCGTCGCCGACGTATTCCTCACCAAGACGTTCTACGCCGCCATCATCTCCTTCGTCGTTGGCCTCACGCTGCTCGTCGCCGTCGCGTTCGGCACCGACCCGCTGGAGTTCCCGTTCCTGCCGCGGCACTTCACCCTCATCAGCACGCTCACCATCGGCGTCCCCGGCTTTTTCCTCGCGCTCATGCCCAACCGCGAGCGCTTCCGCCCGGGCTTCCTGCGCCGCGTCCTGCTCTTCGCCGTACCTGCGGGCGTGATCTGCGCCGCGGCCGCCCTCACGACCTACTGGCTGATCCTGCGCTCGGGAGAGCCCGTGGCGGACGCCCGATCCGGCGCGACGATCGCGCTCTTCATCGTCGCCTACGCGGTCCTCGTGCAGTCGGCACGCCCGCTCAACCTCCTCAGGCTGGCCGTGGTCCTCGTCATGCTCGTCGCCTTCGTCGCCGTCCTGGCGATCCCGTGGCTGTCGAACTTCTTCGCCGTGTACGTCGCTCCCGAGCGGGACACCGCGATCGCGGTGGTGAGGGGGCTGGTGGGCGGCGCCGCCCTCGCCGGTGTCACCCTGGTGACAGACCGACTCCGTCGCGAAGGGTGAGATGACCTCACGGGAAGTGCGCGTGGCCCTGTCCACGTCGTCGGTGTTCCCCGAGTCCACGGCGGCGGCGTTCGACATCGCCTCGCGCCTGGGCTACGACGGCCTCGAGGTCATGGTGATGTCCGACTCCGTGAGCCAGGACCCCGAAGCGCTCCTCCGCCTGAGCGACCACTACGCCCTGCCCATCCTCGCGATCCACGCGCCGTGCCTGCTCCTCACGCAGCGCGTCTGGGGGAGCGACCCGTGGGGCAAGCTCCTGCGCGCCCGGGATGCCGCTCACGCCGTGGGCGCGGAGACCGTCGTCGTGCACCCTCCCTTCCGCTGGCAGCGGGACTACGCGCGGGAGTTCGTGCGCGGCCTGGAGCGCATGGGCGAGGAGACCGACGTGCGGTTCGCCGTGGAGAACATGTACCCGTGGCGGGCGCGGTCGCGGGAGATGGCCGCCTACCTCCCGGGATGGGACGTCCGCGACGAGGACTACCAGCACACCGCCCTCGACCTCTCCCACACGGCCGTGTCGGGCTCCGACGCACTCGTCATGGCCCGCGATCTCGGCCCGCGCCTGTCCCATCTGCACCTCGCGGACGGCACAGGGTCGTCCCGCGACGAGCACCTCATCCCCGGTCGCGGCTCGCAGCCGTGCGGTGCCGTCCTCGAAGGGCTCGCCGCCTCGGGCTTCGACGGCGTCGTGGTCGTCGAGGTCTCCACGCGCCGGGCACCGAACCGCGCCGCCCGAGAGGCCGACCTCGCCGAGGCCCTGGCCTTCGCGCGCCTGCACCTGCATCCGCCCGCGGTGAGTCCCGCGGCCGCCGCGGACCTAGAGTGAGCGCGATGACCGCGCAGGGCAGTGGTGGCGGGCCGGATCGCGACCTCAGGGCCTCGGTCCTCGATGCCGCGCGCGCAGCGTTCGCCGCGCGCGGATACGCCCGTACGACGCTCAAGGGCGTGGCAGCCGCCGCCGGCGTGGCCCCCGAGGTGATGCGGCGCTACTACCACAGCAAGGGCGAGCTCTTCGCGGCCGCGATGCGCCTGCCCACCGATCCCGCATCGGCCATCCCGGCACTGCTGGCACCGGGCCTGGAGGGCCTCGGGGAGCGCATGGTGCGGCTCATGCTCGCGACGCTGTCCGACCCGGAGGTGCGCGAGGACATGCTGTCGCTCATCCGCGCCGGCGCCTCCGCCGCGACGCTGACCCGGGCGCTGCAGGAGTACATGGAGATCAACGTCATCGATCGCGTCGTCACCGCGGTCGGCGTCCCCGATGCGCGGATGCGCGTGGCGCTCATCTCGTCGTACCTCGTCGGCGTGGGCGCCGGTCGCTACGTCATCCGCATGGAGCCGCTCGCGTCGGCCTCGGACGAGTACGTCGTCCGCCTGGTGGCCCCCACGATCCAGGCCCTGCTCGACCCGCGCACGCCGCTGCCCAAGCCGACGCGCGACAGGGCCCCGCAGCAGGATGCCCAGCAGGGAGCCCCGCAGGACGCCCCCGGGGCTCCCGGGCCTGCCGCGGCCCCCGAGGCGACCGGTGGGACCGGCGATCCGACGGAATCGGGAGGCGCGCCGGGATCGCCGTGCTGGGAGCCGGGGTGATGGGCGTGCTCTTCGTCGCCGGGTTCATCCGCGGCGGGACGGACCCCCACCGCATCGTCATCGCGGAGGCACGCGAGGACCGCGCGCGCGAGGTGTCCGTGCGCCACGGGGGGCGCGCGCTCCCCGCGGCAGAGGCGGTCGCCGATGCCGCGACCGTGCTGCTCCTGGTCAAGCCCCAGGACATGGCCGCGCTGCTCGCCGACATCGGCCCCCGCACGCCCGCGGACTCCCTGGTCATCTCGCTGGCCGCGGGCGTGCGACTCGACACCCTGGAGGCGGCGTTCAGGCCCGGGACGCCGTGCATCCGGGCGATGCCCAACACCCCCGCGGTCGTCGACGAGGGGATGATCGCGCTGTCGCCGGGTGCCACCTGCAGCGCCGCTCAGGCGGAGTACGCCGAGAGCCTCCTGTCGGCCGTCGGACGAGTCGTGCGCGTCCCCGAGGACCTCCAGGACGCCGTCACCGCGACGTCCGGCAGCGGGCCGGCGTACGTCTTCCTCCTCGTCGAGTCCATGGTCGACGCCGCGGTCGGGCTGGGCCTGGACCCGCAGACCGCCCGCACCCTGGTGACGCAGACCGTCCTCGGCGCCGCCCTCATGGCGCGGGTCCCCGAGGCGGACGCCGGGGAGCTCCGACGCCAGGTCACGTCCCCGGGCGGGACCACGGCAGCGGCCCTCGGGGTCTTCGAGGAGGGCGACCTGCGCGGCCTCGTGGCGCGCGCCATGACCGCCGCGCGCGACCGCGGACGCGAACTCGGGCGATGAGCGACGCACTCACGGTCGTCTGGGACGAGGCGCTGAGGGCCTACGACTTCGGGCCCGGGCATCCGCTGGCGCCCATCCGCGTGCAGCTCGCGATGAGGCTCGCCTCGGACTTCGGCCTCCTCGGGCAGTCGTCGGTCTCCGTGGCCACGCCCGTCGTCGCCGCCTCCGGCCCCGACATCCTCCGGGTCCACGAGCCGGGGTACGTCGATGCCGTCATGCGCGCGTCCGCCGACCCCGGCGAGACCGACCCGCTCCGCGGCCTGGGCCCCTCGGACGACCCGATCTTCCCCGGCATGCACGACGCGGCAGCGCTGGTCGCGGGAGCCACCCTGGCGGCCGCCCGGTCGGTGCGCGAGGGGACCGCCCAGCACGCCGTCAACCTCGCCGGGGGCCTGCATCACGCCATGCCCGGCTCGGCCAGCGGCTTCTGCGTCTACAACGACGTGGCCGTCGCCATCTCCTGGCTCCTGGACAGCGGATTCGCCCGGGTGGCGTACATCGACGTCGACGTGCACCACGGCGATGGCGTCCAGGAGATCTTCTACGACGACCCGCGGGTGCTCACCGTGTCGCTTCACGAGAGCCCCCGGACGCTGTTCCCGGGAACCGGCTACCCCGAGGAGACCGGCGGTCCCCGCGCGCCCGGCTCGGCGGTCAACATCGCGCTGCCTGCCGGCACGGGCGACCAGGGATGGCTGCGGGCGTTCCACGCCGTCGTGCCTGCCGTCGTGGAGGCGTTCCGTCCCGAGATCATCGTCAGCCAGCACGGCTGCGACAGCCACTTCGAGGACCCGCTCGCGCACCTCACGCTCTCCATCGACGGGCAGCGCATGTCGTACGAAGCCATCCACCGACTCGCGCATCGACACTGCGACGGCCGCTGGGTCGCGGTCGGCGGCGGCGGCTACGAGTGGGTCGACGTCGTCCCGCGCGCATGGACGCACCTCATCGCCGAGGCTGCGGGCACGCCGATCGAGCCCGCGAGTCAGACCCCCGATGCCTTCCGCGAATTCGTGCGCTCCGCTCTCGGAAGGCCCGGGCCGGCCCACATGACCGACGGACGCCATCCGTGGCCCAAGCCCTTCGACCAGGGATTCGACCCGTCCGATCCCGTCGATGCCGCAATCGTCGCGACGCGCGCGGCGGTGTTCCCCCAGCACGGCCTGGTGGCCGACTCGGACCCCTGGTGGTGAGGGACCGGGCCAATTCCGGCATCTGGTCACGGGGTGCCCGCGAAGCCCACTACGCTCCCTCCAGGTCGGGGGACCTCGCCCACCCGGGTGGGACTTCCGATAGCGTCATCCTGAGTTCGGATCGCGTGCGATCCCCCCGGTGAGGAGCAGAACATGAGCGGCGGCAACGAGCGCCCACTGTCCGAGGTGAGGTTCCTCACCGTCGCCGAGGTCGCCTCGCTGATGCGCGTGTCCAAGATGACCGTGTACCGGCTCGTGCACGCCGGCGAGCTTCCAGCCGTCCGCGTCGGCCGGTCCTTCCGCGTGCCCGAGCAGGCCGTCCACGACTACCTGCGTACGTCGTTCATCGAGGCCGGCTGACCGACCCATGCGCCCCATCGGATATGGTCGGGGCCTTCCGGACTGAATGAGGTAGTCGATGGGGTCGGTGGTCAAGAAGCGCCGCAAGCGCATGGCCAAGAAGAAGCACCGCAAGCTGCTCAAGCGCACGCGCGTTCAGCGGCGCAACAAGAAGTAGCCGCGGGTCGCGCAGTCCGCGACCGTTGCCATTGCGGTGCCTCGCCGGCTCCGGGGAGCGTGTTCACATGGGGCGAAGCGTGTTGGTGACCGGGGTCTCCCGGTATCTCGGCGGCCAGATGGCCCGCGTCCTGTGCTCCGATCCGGGCATCGATCGCGTGGTCGGGGTGGACGTGGTGCCTCCGCGCCACGGCCTGGGCTCGGCCGAGTTCGTCCGCGCCGACATCCGCAGCCCCGTCATCGGCAAGGTCATGGCCGCCGCCGAGGTCGACACCGTCGTGCACATGGGGGTCATCGCCACCCCGATGCAGGCGGGCGGACGGGCGACGATGAAGGAGATCAACGTCATCGGCACGATGCAGCTGCTCGCTGCCTGCCAGCGCACCGACTCCGTCTCCCGACTCGTCGTGAAGTCCACCGCGTCCGTCTACGGCGCCGGTCCGCGCGACCCCGCGATGTTCACCGAGGACATGACCCCGCGCCATCCGCCGTCGTCGGGGTGGGCCAAGGACTCCGTCGAGGTCGAGGGCTACGTGCGCGGCTTCGCCCGCCGCCGGCCCGACGTCGCCGTGTCCATCCTGCGGCTGGCGAACTTCATCGGGCCGCGCGTCGACACGGCGATGACGTCGTACTTCTCCCTCCCGGTGATCCCCACCGTCCTGGGCTTCGACGCACGGCTGCAGTTCGTGCACGAGGACGACGGCATCGAGGCGCTGCGCCTGGCCGCCGACCTCGGCGTCAAGGGGGTGTTCAACGTCGCGGGGCCCGGGGTCCTACCGCTCTCCCAGGCGGTGCGCCGCGCTTCGCGCCCGTCCCTGGCCGTGCCCAGCGCCTTCCTCGGGCTCGCTGGGCGGGGATTGGGTCGTGCCGGGCTGGCCGACTTCTCGGCGGAGCAGGTGCGCTTCCTCACCTACGGGCGGGCGATCGACACCTCACGCGCGGCCCGCGACCTCGGGTTCGTTCCCCGGTACACCACCACCGAGGCCTTCGACGACTTCGTCAGGGGCCGCGGTCTGCCGTCGGAGTGGACCGCCGAGACGGCCCGGGCGGCGGACGCGCTGCTGCGCAGCGTGCAGGAGCGCCTAGACCCCGGGCCTGCGCGCGAGTCATCGTCTCGGGCATCGTCTCGGGCGTCGTCGCGGGCGCCCGGATCGCGGGAGTCCGCCGGTGCCAGATGCCCGGGTGATCCCCCTCGACCCGCAGGCACGTCGCCCCGCGGACGACGCGGCCACCACTCCTCCCCTGGCGGCGGCCCTCGGCTTCCTGCGCCGTCGACTGGCGGGCGACTATGAGGTGGACGACTTCGGATTCGACCCCGAACTCACCGATGCGGTCCTCCTGGCGCCCCTGCGGCCGCTGTATCGATCATGGTTCCGCGTGGAGGTCCTCGGTCTCGACAACGTGCCCTCCGTCGGCGGAGCCCTCGTCGTCGCCAACCACTCCGGCACGCTCGCGTTCGACGCGGTGATGACGCAGCTGGCCCTCGCCGACGATCATCCGGCGCACCGGCACCTGCGCATGCTCGGGGCGGACCTCGTCTTCCAGCTCCCCTTCGTCGGCAGGATCGCGCGCAAGGGGGGCCACACGCTGGCCTGCATGCCCGACGCCGAGCGCCTGCTCGCGGAGGGCGAACTCGTCGGCGTCTGGCCGGAGGGCTTCAAGGGGATCGGCAAGCGGTTCAGCGAGCGCTACAGGCTGCAGCGCTTCGGGCGCGGGGGGTTCGTCGCCGCTGCCCTGCGCACGGGCACGCCGATCATCCCGACCGCCATCGTGGGGGCCGAGGAGATCTACCCCATGCTCGGCAACGTGCCGATCCTCGCCCGGCTCCTCGGGTTGCCGTACTTCCCCCTCACCCCGACGTTCCCCTGGCTCGGGCCGCTCGGCATGGTCCCGCTGCCCAGCCGGTGGATGATCGCCTTCGGCGAGCCGATCCCGACCGACGACATGCCCGAGGGATCGGGGGACGATCCCATGGTCGTCCTCGAGTTCACCGACCGCGTGCGCGAGAACATCCAGCAGTCCCTCTACCGCCTGCTCGTGCAGCGGGAGTCGGTGTTCTTCTGAGGCGAGCCGCGCATCAGGCGCGGATGGCCCTGCCCATCGCGTAGCCCGCGGCCATGCCCAGTGCGACGCCTGCTCCGGCGATCGCCGCGGGCAGCGCGGCCTGCCGGACCTTCGCGCGGCGACGGTAGTCCCGGATGGGCCAGTCGTTCGCGCGGGCGTGGGACCGCAGGAGCGGGTCGGGATTCACCGCGACCGGCCGGCCGACCAGCGACAGCATCGGGATGTCGTTCGCGGAGTCGGAGTAGGCCGAGCATCGCTCGAGCAGCAGCCCCTCGCGTTCGGCGATGGCACGGACCGCCTCGGCCTTGGCGACCCCGTGCAGCGGGGCGCCGACGAGACGGCCGGTGTAGACGCCGTCGCGAACCTCGGCGACAGTGCCCAGCGCGCCGGTGAGCCCGAGGTGCTTGGCGATGATGGTCGCGAGCTCGACCGGAGTCGCGGTCACCAGCCATACCCGCTGGCCGCTGTCGAGGTGCCCCTGGGCGAGGGCCAGGGAGCCCGGGATCAGCTTGTCCGCCATCTCCTCGTCGAAGATGCGCTCGCCGAGGTCCACCAGTTCGCTGACACGTCGTCCGGCCACGAACGACAGTGCCGCGGTCGTGGCCGACGCCATGTCCTCGAGGTCCTCCGAGCCGCTCACGACGAACTTGACCTGGCGTAGCGCGAAGTCGCTGATCTGGGGGACGGTGAAGAACCGTCGACGGGCGAGGCCCACGGCGAAGTGGAAGATGCTCGCCCCGCGCATCAGGGTGTTGTCGACGTCGAAGAACGCCGCCGCCGTGGGGTCCGGGGGGACGGCGAGGGCCCCCTCGACCTCAGCTGCCGCGGCCGCGGCCTCCCCGGCACGCCGGTACGACGTGAGGATCGGGCTGTGGGCGCCCCCCGCCCGACCTGACTCGTCCACGCGCCGAGGCTATCGGGGCCGCGTCGCCGGACGTCGAGGCCCGCGCGCTCGGGACCGGGCGTGCCACACTTCCGAGGTGGAGGAGGGCCGGTGACGCACTCGGTTGTGCTCGTGGGCAAGCCTGGCTGCCACCTGTGCGACGACGCGCGCGACGTCGTGGCGCGGGTCTGCGACGAACTCGGCGTGCCGTGGTCCTCCGCGTCGAGCCTCGACGACCCCGTGCTCGCGGACCGCTACTGGGACCAGATCCCGGTCGTGCTGGTCGACGGCGACGTGCACGACTTCTTCCGCGTCGACGCCGACCGGCTGCGCCGCGCCCTGTCCGCCTGAG
>JBJTJS010000349.1:0-3494 GCA_046096085.1 bacterium | reverse complement strand
GCCCCGCTGGCCCCCGCGGTCCCCCCCCCCCGCGCCCGGGCGGCGGACCCGGGGGGGGACCTGGGTGCTGTTGGACGGCCTCGCGCCGACCGCGGAGTACCGCTTCCGGGTGCGGGCCAAGAACGAGGCGGGGGGCCCGGGGGAATGGTCCGGGGAGTACGGCCCGGTGACCCTGCGGGGACTGTCCAAGCCCGGCACCCCGACCGGCGTGGCCCACACGAGGCTGAGCGACACCAGCCTCACCCTCGCGTGGCAGGCGCCCGGCGACACGGGAGGCGGGAGCCTGACGTACGAGGTGGCCCAGAAGGTGGGCCTGTCGGCGTTCGACGTCATCGCCATCACCTCGCAGACCTCGGTCGACGTCACGGGCCTGCAGCCCACGGCCGCCTACCGGTGGCGCGGGCGCGCCGTGAACGGCGGACCGGCCGCGGGGGACTGGACCGCCGCCTACGGCCCGGTCACGCTGCGGCAGGTCGATCCCCCGAGCGAGCCGCGGGAGATCGACGTGGCGGTGTCGGGGTCGTCCGGCCTCGTCGTCACCTGGCAAGCGCCCGTCGATCCGGGGAGCGAGCCCGTCACCTACGACATCGAGTACACCTCCGATGGGCTGTGGCTGACGCATGCATCGACGGCGGCGACGTCGACCGCGATCACGGGCCTCGAGCGGGGCGTGGCCTACTCCGTGCGGGTCGCGGCCCGGAACTCCGGGGGCGCCAGCGCCTGGGTGTCCTCCGGTCTGACGACCATCCCGGAGGCGGGCCCTCCCCAGGCGGTCGATCCGCGCACCATCGCCGTGGCCCTGCGCAAGTCCGGTCGCCTCTACCGTGGCACGCTGTCGTGGGCGCGCCCCGTGGGAGAGGTCACGGCGTATCGCGTGCGCATGAAGGTCGCGGGGAAGACGTGGTCCGCGTGGGTGACCTACGCGCAGGGCGACCTCGACCTGGCCGATCCTCGACTCCTGCTGCGCCCAATGACGCCCAACACGAGGTACGTCGTCGCCCTCCAGGCGGTCAATGCCTCCGGGCGGTCGGCCGCGACGACGTGGGCGTTCGCCACTCCGCGCCGGTGAGCGCGGCTAGGCCACGCTGCCGCTGAACGCCAGGATCCCGGGGGCGTACGCCCCGGTCACGCTCATGACGAAGAACGTCACGTTCGCCCCGGGCGTCGCCGTCGCGGAGAGCGGCAGGCTGATGCGGTAGCGGTTGTCGGCGACCTGCGTCGACGTGAGCGCGAGGTAGGTGTCCGAACCGATGGGGCCGCTGGTGGGCAGTCCCCGGGCCGCGAGGAACGCGGGGTCGAGGTCGGAGAAGTCCATGGCCGCCTGCGCGAGTGCCGCGCTCACGATGACGCGTCCGGGCCGGTCCGCGACGAAGTCCCACTGCAGGACCCCGCCGGCCGAGGCCACGGCATTCGGCTGCGGGAGGGTGAGCGTCCTGATGTCGACGCTGGCCGGGATCACGGTGAGCGTCGATCGGAACATGCCAACGGTCGCGCCGGAGACGGGGTAGACCGCCACGCTCACCGTGGCCGCACTGCCGGGGCCCACGGCCGAGGGCATCGTGACCGGCACCGGCACGGTGACGCGGCGCGTCCCCGGCGTGACCCGGACCGTGCGGTTCACCCCGGCGATGATGGAGTCGTCGCTGGCCCTGCCCACGGAGACCCGCAGGTACGCCGGCCGCGGCACGGGCCGGTCGAGGGCGATCGTGACCGGGACCGTGGTCGACATCCCGCCGGCCACGGTCGCGACGTAGTCGCGCACCTCGGCGACGGGCAGCGGTCGCGCCGGCGGGGCCGCGCGCGCGACACGGCGCGACGCGTCGACGAGCCAGGCGCGCCCGGAGCCCTGCGCGGCGATCCCGATGGCGGCGATGCGCGACAGGTCGATGCCGGTGAACGCCGAGGGGTGGGCCCACAGTGTCTGCGGCCACAGCCGCAGCTCGACGGGCCCGACGCTCAGCGGGGCCACCGGCAGGCCGGCGTACGCCGCGATGGCGACCCGCCCGTCGGCATCGCGGAGCGCGAGCGCCACGGTGCCGGCCGACGACGGGTCGAGGACGACGCGCGCCGACACCCGGCTGGCGCCGGCGAGGCTGACCGGGGCCGCGAGATCCGCCAGCGCGGTGCCCTCGCCGGTCCAGGCGACGTCGATCGCCGTGCGCCCGGGAAGGTTGCCCTGGACGAAGCGGCTGCCCAGCCAGGTCGTGTCCTGTCGCGACTGCGCGACCCCGGTGGCGCAGACGTCGCGCGTCGGCCAGACGGTGCCGAGCCCGCTGCCGAGGCAGGCCATCGCGCTGGCGCCCGACGCCTCGAGGCGCGTGGACGGGTCGGGCACGAGGGCGAGCCGGTCGGGTCCGGCCAGGCTGGCCGAGCGGATCGTGACGCCCGTTCTCGCGATCGAGGCGACCTGGGCACCGCTTCCGTCGAACAGCGGCTGCATGCTGGCGTCGCCGTCCTGCATGAGGCGCACCGCACCCGCCATGTACTGCAGGCCCACGGCGCGCTCCAGCGCCGGGATCATGCGGATAGCAGGGCGGCAGGAGCCGGTCGTCGTGGTGTCGTCGTAGATGTACTCGGCGTCATCAGATCCGGTGTCCGACACCGAGAGTCCCGGGGTCCACTCGGTGTTGAAGTAGTTGTGGTTCGCTCCGGGGACCCACACGCTGCTGCTGAGTGCGCCGTGCGTGCCGTAGAGGTCGCGCCCGCGGTCGACGTACGTCTGCCCCTGGAGGTCGGAGACGTCGCCGTCGCAGGCAGGCAGGATGGTCACGGTCGTCATCGTGGGGGGCGCGGACTGGGAGAAGGCCGTGGGGGCCAGCGGGATGGCGCCGGCGATCGTGGTGGCCTCGCCCGGGGCCTGCGCGATCACCTGGGCGGCCCGCACGACTCCCTCGCCTCCGCGGCTGTGGCCCATGAGCACCGTGCGCGACAGGTCGACGTGGCCGATGAGCCGGTCGCCGTACCCGGTGATGGCCTGCAGGTCGGCCCGGCGCAGGCGGTCGAGGTGGTACTCGATGAGGAACGCCCGGGCGTTGGCACCGAGGTCGCGGGTGTTGTCCTGCGCGTTGATCCCGTTGGCGCTGATGCTGATGACGATCCGGCCCTGGCTGGCGAGCGCATCGGCGAGGTAGCGGTAGCCGGTGTAGCTGGGGACGGGGATCGTCGTCATGGGATTGCCGCACCAGGCCGGTACCGGGTCGGGCGCGGTGCCGCCGACGTCGCTGCACCACTGGTGACGACCGTGCAGCAGCAGGACGACCGGGTGGCGTCCGGGGGCGACCTCCCCGTCGCGCATCGGCAGGGTCACCTCGGCGAGGTCCTCGACGCGCAGGGGCATGTCGACCTCGACGCGCTCCCAGCCGCGGAACACCTCGATGCGCTCGGTGCTGAAGGGGCCCCGGGCTCCCGGATTCGGCACGAGCGCAGCCGGCGTCGCGGACGCGCGGTGCGCGTCGGCCACGGGCGTCTCGAGCGAGGGCGGGCCGGCGACGCTG
>JBJTJS010000348.1:0-4003 GCA_046096085.1 bacterium | reverse complement strand
GGCTTTGTTTCTCCCTCTTGGTGGGTCTCTGGGGCCATACCCCCCCATTGGGGTAACCCCACCCCCCTAAAGCAGGAGGGGGTGGGGGGTCCACGTGGACTTCCCCCACCCCCTCCTCCGTCCGTTAACTGGACTTGTCGTCGGACTCCGCGGCCTTGTCGTGCTCGCCGGTGAGGTAGCCCTCGTGATGGTGCTCCAGGGCGATCTCGTCCGCCGACGAAACACCGGGCGGCAGGTCGATCGTCCGCTTGGGTCCGGTGAACCACTTCTTCGCCGACACATGCCACGCGATCCACAGGAAGATGAGCGCCCCGATGGTGAGGATCGGCGCGTAGTTCACGAACTTCCACTCGAAGGGCACCTCGCTGGCCGGCGGGGAGCCGTTGATCCAGCGCAGGAAGGGCGGCGTCCCCATCGGGGTCGTCGGCAGGATGAAGTAGATCGAGATGATGATGATCTCGATGACGGCGATCGGTGCCATCCACTTCCACTTGTTGCCGAGATTCCACGGCCCCTGCTTGAACTTGTCGCCCGCCTTCCACCGCAGGTAGATCGGGATGGCGAAGGCGAGGTACAGGCCGATGACCGCCACCGACACCACCGCGTAGAACGCCGTGGGCACGATGATCGGCGCCTCGGCGGTGCCGATGTTGACCTCGACGAGCGCCGGCAGGGTGATGAGGACCGCGATGACCGCGGTCGCGACGACGGCGTTCGCCGGCACCTGCGACTTCGACAGTTTCGCCCACAGCCTTGCGCCCGGTACGGCGCCATCGCGGCTGAACGCGAACATCATCCGGGAGCAGCTCGTCATGCACGCCATCGCGCAGAAGAACTGGCCGATTGTCGAGATCAGCAGCACCGCGCCGGCCACCTTCGCGTCCAGCGCCTGGAAGAAGATGACGGCGACGCCGCCGCCACCCGCGGTGACGGCCTCGGCGTCCTGCACCGCGAAGAGGAAGGCCAGCAGCAGGATCCAGCCGCCGATCGCGGAGTAGAAGATCGATCGCCACATGCCCTTGGCCGCGGAGTCCGCCGCGCCCTGCGTCTCCTCCGACAGGTGCGCGGAGGCATCGAACCCGGTGATCGTGTACTGCGTGAGCAGGAAGCCCAGCGGCAGGACGTAGAACCAGAACAGCAATCCGGAGGTCTCCCCGCCGTTGAGGCCGCCGGAGTTGTTCACCGTCATGGTGAACACGTCCGACACGCTCATGTGGGTCGGCGGCAGGAAGATGAGGATGAGCACGATCACGGCCGCGCCGATGACGTGCCACCACACCGAGACGTTGTTGAGCAGGGCCATGAGTGCGCCGCTGAAGATGTTGAGGATCGACACGGCGGCGAGCACGAGGATGAAGATGACGAACACCCGCTGCAGCGAGTAGCCCGCCGCCCATTCCTCGCTGAAGGCGCTGATCGACAGGTCCAGGAACGTCGCGCAGCCGTAAGACACGGATGCGATGACGGCCCAGAGCCCGATGAGGTTGAGCCAGCCCGTGTAGTAGCCGGCCTTGGCACCGCCGAGGGCCGACGACCACCAGTAGATGCCGCCCGACGTCGGGTACGCCGACACGAGCTCGGACATCGTGAAGCCGATGATGAGGATGAAGATCGAGATGAGCGGCCAGCCGATCGAGATGGCGATCGGTCCGCCGTTGTTCCAGGCCTGCCCGAACGTCGTGAAACAGCCGGCCAGGATCGAGATGATAGAGAACGAGATGGCGAAGTTGGAGAAGCCGCTCCAGTTCCGCCGGAGCTCCTGCTTGTAGCCCAGTTCCGCGAGTCGCTGCTCGTCGGCGCCGAGCGGTTGCTTCGTGGTGTCAGCCACCGGGTCCTCCTCAGACCTCGGTCGGGGGGCGGGCTGCTCCGCCCACGTTGGGAGCAGTGTGCTCCTCCCGGGGGCACCCGCGCGGCAACACGCCGTAATGGGATTGGGGCTACCGCCCGGCGGCCGCGTCCATGAGTCGCTCGAGGTCGGGATCTTCGAAGGTGGAAGCGGCCCGCTCGTACCTCTCCGTCCCCCACTCCCAGAAGTCGAAGTCGATCGGGCTCACCGAGGCCTGGATCGACGCCCACAGCGTCCAGCCGTACTGGGACATGAGCGCCCACAGCCGGGCGCGGGCGACCTTGGCCGGGTCCGGCCTCCCCCAGTACGCCGTCACGAGGGTCTCGAGCAGGTCGGCCGGCAGGCTCGACTCGCTCCAGATGTTGCCGATCTCGAAGCTGGCCTCGTTGTTGCCGGAGTACTCGTAGTCGATGAGCCACAGGCGGTCGCCCGCGTCGATGAAGTTGCGCGCGAGCAGGTCGTTGTTGCACGGCACCGACGGCTCGGGCAGCACGGCCATCGCCGCCCGCACGCGCTCCATCGCCGGCAGGAACTCGTCGTATCGCTCGGGAAGGCGGAAGCCCCGCTCGCGGCACACCGCGAGGTAGCGCGCCTGGATATCCAGCATGTTGAAGTCCGACGCGAAGCGCGGGCCGGAGTGCAGGCGGCGGCACGCCTCGGCGATCCGCGGGAGGTTCTCGGGGCGGCGTACGTCCTCCTCCACCCACGTGCGGCCCTCGACGAACCCAACGACGAGCACGCCGCGCCCGGCCACGAAGTCCACGACGGGCGCTCCAACTCCAGCGTACGCCGCCGCCAGGGAGTTGCGGTGCTCGTTCACCCGGTCGATGGCGAGCAGGGAGCTGTCCGGGTCCGACAGTCGCACGACGAGGGACCCCTGCGGGGTGTCCACGCGGTAGTTGCGGTTGGTGATGCCCCCGGGCAGGGCCGAGATCGCCGTGGCCTCCTGCAGGCACGGCAACTCCGCCAGCCGCTCGACGTCCTCCGGCGGCAGGCCGACCAGCAGGGCATCGAGGCGCGCCACGATCGGAGCCTAGCGGCCGGATAGTGTGCGCGGATGCTCGCCGGCTGGCAGGTGATCACGCTCGCCACCGTCGCGGTGCTCGTCATCTTCGCCATCGTGTGGCACGTCCACGGTGCCCGGGCGGCCTCGGTCATGCTGGCCCTCTCCGGAGCGGCACTGCTGTGCGTGTGGGTGTCCTACGAGGTGCTGCCGGTCGAGCAGTGGCGGCGCGGCAGCCTCGTCAACGGGCTGCTCATCTTCGCGCTGCCCGCCGCGGCCGCCGTGGCGATCGCCCTGGCGAGGGCGCGCGGGCGGTCACGGTCGGCCCCGCCACGAAGTCCCGCGGGGCAGCCCGGCACCCGACTCACGCGTGACGCCTGGCTCTTCCTCGTGCTGCCGTGGGTGACCCCGGCCGTCCTGCTCTTCGTCTCTCAGAGGCAGCCGGCGGTCGGCGGCGCCGACCCGGACTTCGCCAACTCGATGTGGTGGGCGGCGTCCACGATCGCCCTCTACGTCGGCGTGCCGGTCGCGTACGCCGCCATCGCCCGGCAGAGCGTGCGCGGCTACGGCCTGTCGCTGAAGTTCGCCCGCACCGAGGGGGCCCTCGTCCTCCTGATCGCGCCCGTCGCGCTGGTCATGGTGTGGCTCATCTCGGCGGACGCGCGCTTCCTGCAGACCTACCCCTTCTACGACGTCTCCGCGGGTGGCGACGGCGCGTGGCTGAAACTGCTGGTGTTCGAGGCGGCGTACGGCGCCACATTCGTGGCCCTGGAGTTCTTCGTCCGCGGCTTCCTCGTCTTCGCAGGAATGCCGGTGCTCGGCATCCACGCGGTGCCGGTGATGGCGTTCGCCTACTGCCTGCTCCACCTGGGCAAGCCGATGCCCGAATGCGCCTCGAGCCTCGTGGGCGGGCTCATCCTGGGGTATCTCGCGGTGAGATTCCGCTCCATCGCGGTCGGCGTGGTGGCGCACCTCACGATCGCGTGGGGCATGGACGCCAGCGTGCTCGGCCGCCGCTGACGCCCCGCGCGACGGCCTGGATCGCGCCGCGAATCGCCAACTATCCGGGCGGTCGGTGTCGATTAGCCGCGCGATCGCGTGTCCCCGCTGGGGCTGGGGCGGGGTGGGTGGGGGAAGCCGGCAGTGCGGGGCGG
>JBJTJS010000347.1:0-5413 GCA_046096085.1 bacterium | reverse complement strand
CACGCGCGAAGGCCCGCCACCGCGCGCGCCTGCATCTGCGCCATCGACTCGCCCTGCGGGAAGATCGCCGCGCTGGGATGGGACTGCACGACCTTCCACAGCGGCTCGCGCGCGAGGCTCTTGAGCTCCTCTCCCGTCCAGGCGCCGTAGTCGCACTCGATGAATCGGTCGTCCCGGTGAATCTCTTCCGCCTTGCGCGAGGCCCGCCGCCGTCCGGGCGCCGCGGCCTGGCCGGCGAGGATGGCCTGCGCGGTCTCGACGGTGCGCTCGAGCGGGCTACTCACGATGGCATCCAGCCGCACGGCTGCGATCCGCTCGGCCGCGCGGGCCGCCTGCTCGACGCCCTTCTCGTCCAGCACCAGGCCCGGCGTCCTCCCCGCGAGGGTTCCTGACGCGTTGGACGCCGTGCGTCCGTGCCGCACGAGGAGCACCGTGGTCATGGCTGGAGCCTAGGGCCATGGGGCACAATGAATGCCGGCGCAAGGGCAGCGGAGGGAGAACGGCGTGATTCGCTGCTTGGGCGTCTACCGCGACGGGATGCCGCTCCCCGACACTCGCGACGTGACGCTCGGATCCGCGGGATCGCCCGCGGTCGCCGCCGACGTGAAGCAACTCCTCGACCGCGTCCGGCCCGATTCCGCGGACTTCGCCTGGCTGGCCCTGGACAACCCCGCGCACGAGACGGTCACGTCCCTCGCCAAGGCCCTCGGCCTGGACCCTCTGCTCGTGGACGACTCGATGTCCCGGCAGCAGCGGGCCAAGCTCGAGACCTCGGGCTCGCAGGTGTTCGTGCTCCTCAAGGTCCTCGAGTGGGTCGACGAGTCCTCCGACGTGGAGACCGGGCAGGTCGCCTGCTTCATCGGACCCGGCTTCGCGATCACCCTGCACCAGGGCTCCAGCCTCGACATCGACGACGCCCGACAGCGCATGGCCCAGCAGCCCCATCTCGCGAGCGAGGGGCCCATGTCGGTGCTCTGGGCGGTCACGGACTGCGTAGTCGACGGATACCTCCTGGTGGGCGAGGCGATCCAGGACGACATCGAGGAGATCGAGCAGCAGGTCTTCTCCCCCAAGCCCGCGGGGGCCGCGACGCGGATCTACCGGCTCAACCGGGAGAACATCGAGATGCGGCGCGCCGTCCGTCCCCTGGTCGGAGAGGCCGCCCGGCTCGCCCGTGACGACACCGAGGGCATCCCTCCCGGCCTGCGGCCCTACTTCCGCGATATAGGCGACCACGTGCTGCGCGCCAACGACATGGTCGACGGCTTCGACAGCACCCTGATGACCATGCTCATGGCGAGCACGGCCCGCCAGGACCTCATGCAGAACCGCGACATGCGCAAGATCTCCGCGTGGGCCGCCATCATCGCCGTCCCGACCGCGATCGCGGGCATCTACGGCATGAACTTCGACGACATGCCGGAGTTGCACTGGGCGTTCGGCTATCCGGCGGTGCTGCTCATCATGGGCACCATCTGCCTCCTGCTCTACCGCGGCTTCAAGAAGTCCGGGTGGCTGTGAGCGCGTCTACGCCGTGATCCACCCCGCGAGGAGCATGAGCACGATGACGGCCGCGAGCGCCAGCCGGTAGATGACGAAGGGGAGGTAGGAGTTCGTCGCCAGGTAGCGCAGCAGCCAGGCGATGACGGCATATCCCACCCCGAAGGCGATGACCGTCGCGAGGATCGTCTGGGCCCAGGGCGGCGTGGACTCCCCGTCGATCTTCGTCGCCTCGTACAGCCCTGAGGCCAGGACGGCGGGGATCGCCAGGAGGAACGCGTAGCGTGCGGCGGCCTCTCGCGTCAGGCCGAGCGCCAGGCCCATGGAGATCGTCGCCCCCGATCGAGACACGCCGGGGATGAGGGCCGCGGCCTGCGCGAGGCCGAGGAGCGCGGCATCGCGGGCGCGCAGGGTGTCGACAGCCCGCTCCTTGCGCCCGTAGCGATCCGCGAGGCCCAGGATCACACCGAACACGGCGAGCATCGCCGCCGTCAGCCAGAGGTTGCGTGCCACCGTCTCGATCTGGCGGGCGAACACCAGCCCCAGGACAGCGATGGGGATGGTGCCGAGGAGGACGTACCACCCCAGCCGCGCGTCGAACTCGGCCCTGAGCTCGGGCCGGAACAGTGATCGGCACCACGTGGAGATGATCCGCGCGAGGTCGTGCCGGAAGTAGACGATGACGGCGAGCTCCGTGCCGATCTGGGTGACGGCCGTGAACGCGGCTCCCGGGTCCCCCCAGCCGAAGATCTGCGACAGCACGAGAACGTGGGCGCTCGAGGAGATGGGCAGGAACTCGGTGAGCCCCTGGATGAGTCCGAGTACGACGGCCTCGAACCACGTCACGCGACCGTCCCAGGCATGCGCGTCACGTGTCCAGGCCAGCGTCGGAGAGGATCTCGCGCATCTGGCGCACGGTGTCGAGACGCTGCTGGAGGTCGCCGGCGTACACCGCGATCGTGAGCGTGGTTGCACCCGACTCGGCATAGGCCCTCAGGCGGTCGCGGATCCGCTCGCGCGGGCCGATGAGCGAGGTCCGGTCGATGAACTCGAAGGGCACCGCCCCCGCCGCGCCGACGTAGTCCTTCGCGAGGTAGCGGTCCTGGACTTCCGCCGCGGCCGCGTCGTAGCCCATGCGCACCGCGAGCGCGTTGTAGAAGTTCTGCTCGCGCGAGCCCATGCCGCCGATGTAGAGGGCCGCGTACGCCCGCACCGGCGCTACACAGGCATCGAGGTCGTCGCCGATGACGACGGGAACCGTCGGCACCACGTCGAAGCCGCTCATGTCCTTGCCGGCCTTCGCCCGCCCCGCCGCCACGGAGGAGAGCAGTTCCGCGGCGAACTCCGGCGCGTAGAAGATCGCGAGCCACCCGTCGGCGATCTCCCCGGCCAACTCGAGGTTCTTGGGTCCGACTGCCGCGAGGTAGATGGGGATGCGCTCGCGTGCGGGATGCACGGTGAGCGTGAGTGCCTTGCCGGGTCCGTCCGGGAGGGGCAGGGTGAAGAACTCGCCCTCGTAGGTGAGCCGCTCCCGGGCCAGCGCCTTGCGCACGATGTCAACGTACTCGCGGGTGCGCTGCAGGGGCTTGGCGAAGCGCACCCCGTGCCATCCCTCCGAGACCTGGGGCCCGGAAACTCCCAGCCCGAGGCGGAAGCGACCGCCGGACAGCGTGTCGAGCGTGGCGGCCGTCATGGCCGTGTTGGCCGGCGTACGGCCGGGGATCTGGAACACGGCGGACCCGACATCGATCGACTCGGTCTGTGCCGCCACCCATGCGAGGACGGTCGCCGCATCGGAGCCGTAGGCCTCCGCGGCCCAGACGACCGAGTAGCCGAGCCGATCCGCTTCACGGGCCAGAGCGAGGTTGTCGGCATCGTTGCCGGCTCCCCAGTAGCCGAGGTTGAGTCCCAGTCGCACCGCGCTCCCCTTCCCGTCCGGCGGACCCCGCGTTCGCCGGTGCCGCAAGCGCCGCCCGCGACCCGCTCGCGTGTCCGGCGAGCCTATCCGCCCCCGCTCCCGGATAGGTTGGGCGACGTGCAGGCGCGGCCGCTCGGTCCGACGGGGACGTCGGTGGGGCGCCTCGGCCTCGGCACGATGACGTGGGGGCGGGGCACCGACCCGGCAGAAGCCGAACGCCAACTGCTCGACTTCGCCGCGGCGGGCGGGACACTCGTGGACACCGCCGATGTCTACGGGGAGGGTGCGGCCGAGGAGATCCTCGGGTCACTGCTCGAGGATCCCGGGCTTCGACGAGACCTCGTGGTGGCGACCAAGGCGGGACTGCGCCGCTCGGACCCGCGAGGCGAGCGACGGCACGACCTGTCCCGGCGCCACCTCATGGCTGCCCTCGAGGGGTCGCTCGAGCGGCTCGGGACGGCGTACGTGGACCTGTGGCAGGTGCACGTGTGGGACCCGGCCACGCCGCTGGAGGAGACGCTGTCGGTCCTGGGCTGGGCCGTGGACTCCGGCCGCGCCCGCTACGTGGGCGTGTCGAACTTCTGCGGCTGGCAGCTCGGTGCCGTCGCGGCCAAGGCGAGCGCGCGCGGACTCGCGATGGCGACCGTGCAGGTCGAGTACTCGCTGCTGCAGCGCGGAGCGGAGCGGGAAGTCGTCCCGGGCGCGGAGGCGCTGGGTGTCGGCGTGCTCCCGTGGGCTCCGCTCGGCCGCGGAGTGCTCACCGGGAAGTACCGCCACGGCACTCCCCCGGTCTCGCGCGGCGCGAGCGAAACCCTGGGCGCCACCGTCCGCGAGTACCTCGATGCACCGCACCGGCGCGTGGTGGACGCGGTCGTCCTCGCCGCGGAGGGGCTCGGCGTCACGCCGACCGAGGTCGCCCTCGCGTGGGTGCGCGACCGGCCCGGCGTCGTGGCCCCCGTCGTGGGCGCCCGCACGGCACAGCAACTGGGGGCGGCCCTGGCCAGCGAGTCGCTGGACCTGCCGCAGGAGATCCGGGGGGCCCTGGACGACGTCTCGGCTCCTATCCTGGGGTACCCGGACCACGGCTGGCACCAGCAGCGGACCGGACCGAGCACGGGGTAGCAGCGGAGGGCAGATGGCCGCCACCTACGAGTACCGCGAGATCGCGCTGCCCCGCGGCCTGTCGCGGGCCGCGGCGTGCACGGTCCTCACCGAACTCGCCGAGTACGGCGCCTGGGAGCTCGCCCGCCTGCGCCTCTACCCCGACGGCCGTCGTCGGGCGTGGCTGCGCCGGCGCATCATGCGCGTCGCGCGAACCGCCTGACCGGGCGCCCGTCCGCTCACGCGAGGCGCAGGAAGCGGTCGAGCACGCGCACGCCGAACCTCAGCGAGTCGATCGGCACGCGCTCGTCGACGCCGTGGAACAGGGTGGGGAAGTCCAGGTCGGGCGGGAGCCTGAGGGGTGCGAATCCGTATCCGGCGACACCCAGCCGCGAGAAGGCCTTCGCATCGGTCCCCGCCGACAGCACGTACGGCGCCATGAGGCAGCCCGGGTCCTCGGCCTCGAGCGCGGTGCGCATCGCATCCACGAGGGGGACGTCGTACGGCGACTCCAGGGCGACGTCGTGGTTGATGAACTCCCGTCGCACCTTGGGCCCGAGGAGCCGGTCGACCTCGGCGAGGAACTCCTCCTCCAGCCCGGGCACGAAGCGCCCGTCGATGGCAGCGGAGGCCTCACCGGGGATGACATTCGCCTTGTAGCCCGCGTCGAGCATGGTGGGGTTCGCGACGTGGCGGGTGCCGGCACCGATCAGCCGCGCGAACGGGCCCAGTTGCCGTGCCAGGGAGTCGGGGTCATCGAGGTCGAGCTGCAGTCCGAAGGCCTCCTCTAGGGCGGCCACCATGCGCGTCGCGGTGGGAGTGAGTTCGGTCGGCCACCGTTGCCGTCCGACGCGGCTGACCGCTTCTGCAATCTCGGTCACCACGGCTCCCACT
>JBJTJS010000346.1:0-4890 GCA_046096085.1 bacterium | reverse complement strand
CACGTACGTGAACTGCGACCGGAGGTGCCGCCGATCGGGGAGGAGGCGGTCGACGTACTGCTGCCACGCACCGGGCATCGCCTCGCTGTTGGCGGTCAGGTCCTTGTCCGACTTCGCGACGAGCGTTTCGGCACGCTCGATCACCGGGGGGTCGTCGATGAACTGGCGACGGCCGTTGACGACCCGGGTGAGCTTGTCGGCGGCCTGCATCGAGGTGCGGGTGCGCGCCGTGTTGAGGTCCTTGGTGCCCTTCTTCTTGCTCTTCTTGTCGAGCTGCTCCTGAGCGGTCTTGGCGAGGGCATCGATGTCGAACATGGAGTACCAGACCTCGAGGTTGCCCCTGCTCGCGAACGCCTGGATCGCGTCGCGGTAGCCCTGGATGGTCTGGTCGAGGATGGCCGTGCGCTCCTTCTTGGTGAAGCCGTGGTCCTGTCCGGCCACCTCCATGCTCGTCACCAGGCGCTTGATGTCCCACTCGAACGGACCGGGATTCGTCTCGTCGAAGTCGTTGATGTCGAAGATGAGGTTGCGCTCCGGGCTGGCGAACCCGCCGAAGTTGGAGAGGTGGGCATCCCCGCACAGTTGGGCCTGGAGCGACGTGCGCGGCTGCGTGGACAGGTCGCTGGCCATCAGCAGGGCGGCGCCGCGGTAGAACGTGAACGGCGAGACCAGCATGCGCCCGTATCGGACCGGGATCAGCTCGGGGATGCGGTCAGCGGACTGGCCCTCGAGCAGGGCCAGGGGGTCGGGCCGGTCGGCCGCCGCGGTGTAGGGCCCGAGCGCCTCGGGCGGAACTGCCGCTCGCGCCTTCGCCCCCACCGCGACGTGCTCTTCGACCGTGACGACGGGGCGAGGTGCCGGCAGTTGCTCTTGTGATGACATGGGGCCTCCTCGCCGGGAACCGATGGGGCTACTGCGCGAAGGCATTCTCCAGCACGTCGAGGCCCTCCCGGAGGAGATCGTCGCCAATCGTCAGGGGAGGGAGGAACCTCAGCACGTTGCCGAACGTGCCGCAGGTGAGGGCCACGACACCCTGCCGGTGGCACGCCTCGGCCACGCGCTGCGCAGTCTGCGGGTCGGGAACGAGCGTGCCCGGCTGGACGATCTCGATGGCCATCATCGCGCCGCGGCCCCGGACGTCGCCGATCCCCCGGATGCGCTCGGCCATGGCCCCGAGGCGGGCGGAGAGGATCTCGCCGATCTCGCGAGCGCGGACCGTGAGGTTCTCCTCCTCCATGGCCTCGATCGCGCCCAGGGCGGCAGCGCAGGCGATGGGGTTGCCGCCGTAGGTCCCGCCGAGGCCACCGGCGTGGACAGCGTCCATGATGTCGGCGCGCGCCGTGACCCCCGCGAGGGGCAGGCCGCCGGCCATGCCCTTCGCGGTCGTGATCATGTCCGGGACGACGCCCTCGTGGTCACTGGCGAACCAGTCGCCGGTACGGCAGAACCCGGTCTGGATCTCGTCGGCGATGAAGACGATCCCGTGCCGGGTGGCGTAGTCGCGAAGCGCGGGGAGGAAGCCCTCGGCGGGCACGATGAAGCCGCCCTCGCCCTGGATCGGCTCGATGATGATCGCGGCGATGTTGTCCCCGCCGATCTCCTTGTCCATCTTGGTGATCGCCCACGACGCCACCTCCGCGCCGCCGTGCGGCCCGTCCCGGAAGGGGTACGACATGGGCATGCGGTAGACCTCGGAGGCAAAGGGCCCGAAGGACTGCTTGTACGGCATGTACTTGGCGGTGAGCGCGAGCGTGAGGTTCGTCCGGCCGTGGTAGCCGTGTTCGAAGGCGACCACCGCATGTCGGCCGGTGAAGGCACGCGCGATCTTGACGGCGTTCTCCACCGCCTCGGCACCGGAGTTGAACAGGGCCGACCGCTTCGGATGGTCGCCCGGGGTCAGCCGGTTGAGGGCCTCGCAGACCGCGACGTAGCCCTCGTAGGGGGTCACCATGAAGCAGGTGTGCGTGAACGCCGCCGCCTGCTCCTGCACCCGCTGGACCACGCGGGGATTCGCGTTCCCCACCGTCGTGACGGCGATGCCCGAGCCGAGATCGATGATCGAGTTGCCGTCGACATCGACGATGACGCCGCCTCCGGCGCGCTCGGCGAAGACCGGCATGGTGCCCCCGACGCCGGGGGAGACGGCGCTGGTTCGCCGGGCCATGAGCTCCCGCGAGCGGGGCCCGGGGATCTCGGTGACGAGGCGGCGCTCCTGGGGGAGAGCCGTCGCCTGGGGCATCAGCGTGTCGGTCATGGGTAGAGCGTAGGACAATCACCCCGTGAGCGGGCGCCGGGACGTGGTCATCCTGGGCAGCACGGGCTCCATCGGGGTGCAGGCCCTCGACATCATCCGCCGCAACCCCGAGAGGTTCCGGGTGGTGGGCCTGGCCGGGGGCGGGTCGTCCCCGGAGGCCCTCGCCGCGCAGGCGGCGGAGTTCGGGGTCGAGCAGGTTGCCCTGGGGGCCGAGGCCACAGCCGAACTCGCCGCCCGGCCCTGCGACGTCGTCCTCAATGCCGTGGCCGGGGCCGCGGGTCTCCTCCCGACGCTCGCCGCCCTCGAAGCCGGCACCCGCGTGGCCCTCGCCAACAAGGAGTCGCTCATCATCGGCGGGCCGCTCGTCCGCCGGCGCGCGGCGCCTGGCCAGCTGGTGCCCGTGGACTCCGAGCACTCCGCGCTCGCCCAGTGCCTGGTCGGGGGCACCGCCGCGGAGGTCCGCCGGCTCGTCCTCACCGCGAGCGGCGGGCCCTTCCGCGGCCGCGGCCGCGACGCCCTGGCCGAGGTGACGCCGCAGCAGGCGCTCGCGCACCCGACGTGGTCGATGGGCCCGCTCGTCACCGTCAACTCCGCCACCCTCGTGAACAAGGGCCTCGAGGTCATCGAGGCCCACCTGCTCTTCGACATCCCGCTCGATCGCATCGAGGTGGTGGTCCACCCGCAGTCGGTGGTGCACTCGATGGTCGAGTTCGTCGACGGGTCCACTCTCGCTCAGGCCAGCCCCCCGGACATGCGCATCCCCATCGCCTGGGCGCTCGCCTGGCCCGACCGTGTCGCCGACGCCGCCCCCGCGTGCGACTGGACGGCGCCGGCCGCCTGGACCTTCGAGCCCCTCGACACCGCCACCTTCCCCGCGGTCGACCTGGCCCGGCGGGCCGCTGCCGCCGGCGGCGCGGCCCCCGCCGTGTTCAACGCCGCCGACGAGGCCGCGGTGGCGGCGTTCCTGGCGGGGCGCCTGACCTTCCTCGGGATCGCCGACACCATCGCCGAGGTGCTTCAACGCCATCTCGGGGTCGACAATGGGGGCGGCGCGGCCGGGGGGAACCCGCTGGACGTCGACGACGTCCTTGCAGCAGACGCCTGGGCGCGAGCCGAGGCCGAGACGGTGATCGCTCGGAGAGCGGGTGAGGAGGCGTGATGCTCGAGATCCTCGGGATCGTGGCGTTCGTCCTCGTCATCCTCGGCTCGATCGCGCTGCACGAGATGGGCCACCTCGTCCCCGCGAAGCGATTCGGGGTCAAGGTCACGCAGTACATGATCGGGTTCGGCCCCACGGTCTGGTCGAAGGTGCGCGGGGAGACCGAGTACGGCATCAAGGGGATCCCGCTCGGCGGGTACATCCGGATGATCGGGATGCTGCCGCCGGCGCCCGATGACCCCACGGGGCGCAGCCGCTCGATGACGACGGGTCGACTCGCCCTCATGGTGGAGGACGCCCGACGTCAGTCCTGGGATGAGGTCTCGCCCGAGGACGAGGCCCGCACCTTCTACCGGCTGCCGGTCCACCAGCGCGTCATCATCATGCTCGGCGGCCCGTTCATGAACCTGGTACTGGCCTTCATCCTCTTCGCCATCCTCCTCGTCGGCATCGGGACTCCGCAGCCCTCGCTCCAGGTCTCCTCGGTCGTGCCGTGCACTCCCTCCGCGGAGTGGCCGACGGGGGCCCTGGGCGCCGACGGGACATGCCCGACCGCCGCATCGCCGGCGGCAGCCGCGGGGCTGCGGGCCGGCGATCTGATCACGGCGTACGACGGGAGCCCGGTGGCCTCCTGGGACGAGGTCACCCAGGCCATCCGCTCCGGGGCGGGCGCCACCGTCGACATCACGGTGGTCCGCGACGGCTCCCTCGTCGTCTTTCCCCTGGCCGTGGCCGAGGTCACCAGGCCGACGTACGACGACGCCGGCAACCCCACCGGCGCGACGGAGCGGACCGGCTTCGTGGGCGTGCGTCCCGAGCTCGAGTACGTCGCCCAGCCGTGGACCTCGGTGCCGTCGGAGATGTGGGGACTGACCGTCGCCTCCGCGACCGCTCTGGTGAGCCTCCCCGTGCGCCTCTACGAGTTGGTGACCGACACCCTGATCGGCGGCGGCGAGCGCTCGCTGGAGAGCCCCGTGAGCGTCGTCGGCGTCAGCCGCCTCGGCGGCGAAGTGGTCGCCTCCGAGGAGCCCTGGAAGGCGAAGGCGGCCATGTTCCTCGGCCTGGCCGCGTCCCTCAACCTCTTCCTCTTCCTGTTCAATCTGCTGCCGATCCTGCCGCTCGACGGCGGCCATGTGGCCGGGGCGCTGTACGAAGGCGGTCGCCGGCAGTGGGCCAAGGCACGCGGTCGCCCCGACCCCGGACCCGTGGACGTGGCGCGCCTCCTCCCGGTGGCCTACGCCGTCGCCGTGGGGCTGGTCGCCATCGGTGCCATCGTCATCTGGGCCGACCTGGTGAAGCCCATCACGCTGGGCTAGTCCGCGCCCGGATGTGGGCGGGGTCGGTCTCGGGGATACTGGTCCGGTGAGAATCTACCTCGGACTCCCCGCCGCTACCCCCCCCCCCATGGCCCCGCGGCGAGTGAACCCCCAAAACCTACTAACTCAACCCACCCCAAACGTCAACGTCGGCGGGGACC
>JBJTJS010000345.1:0-4953 GCA_046096085.1 bacterium | reverse complement strand
GCCTCATGGGCACCGCGCCCTCGCGCTTGTTCCAGCGGGCGAGCAGCTCGGCCGAGGGCGCGGTGCCCATGAGGCCGGGGTGCTGGATGCCCACGTAGGAGACGCCCGGCACGTGACGCGAGGTGGCGACACCGCCGCGGAAGTCCCAGATGACCTTGTAGGCATCGGGGAACCACTCGGTGAGGAAGCCGCCGCCGTTCTCCGTCGGGAAGATGCCGGTGTAGCCCCAGCCCTGGCCGGAGATGCCGTTCGGATCCTCGGTGTCGCAGGGTCCGATGTCGAGGATGTCGACGACGAGCAGGTCGCCCGGCTTCGCGCCCTCGACCCGGAACGGGCCGGACAGGACATGGACGCCCGGCAGCGGAGCATCGCGTACGTCATCCGCTGAATCGTCGTTGCGGATTGCCCCGTCGAACCACTCCCGGCAGTCCGCGCGGAAGGTGTCGCCGGGCTTGACCGTGACATTCGCGGGGATGTCGGGATGCCAGCGGTTGTGACCGACGTGCATCTGGTCCCGGAACGACTTCGTGTCGTCCAGGGGGAAGAGATTCTTTGGCATGTCTTACCTGTTCCTTCCTAGATGGGGAAAGGGGAACGGTTCGGCTTAGGCGGTTGCCGGGGCCGGGCTCGGCTTGGACCGGGCCATGACGAGGAGACCGCCGAAGACGACGACTCCGAAGACCGCCAGGACGATCGCGACGGTCTGGTTGTTCAGCTCGGCCCAGCGGCCGGTGAGCAGCAGGAATGCAGGAATTGCCCCGGTGACCCAGCCCTGGATCGCGGCCACGGCACCGGTGTAGCGGCCCAGGTTCTCCCTGCCCCGTCCGAGCAGCAGGAAGAACAGGAGCCACAGGTACGCCCAGTAGAGCCAGATCACGCCGAAGGCGTAGTCCTGGTCGTTGAACGCGATGGCTGCGTACACCACGGCGCAGACCGCCACGAACAGCGAGAAGAACCCCAGACCGGTGCCCTCGAAGTCGTTCCAGATGTTGAACGCGACGTACAGGTACGTGAATCCGAACAGGTAGAGCCCCGATGCCCCCAGGATCTGGGCGGTATCACCGTTGGCGGTGAAGATCAGGTACGTCGGGGTGATGACCTGCAGTACTCCGACAAAAATGTTGAGCGGAACGGCTGACTTCGCATTGACCCAACCCAGCAGCATGCAGCCGTTGAGGAACAGAATGGCACCTACGTAGAGCAATCCGACAGCTCCCATGCAGGGGCACCTCCCTCGTCACTGGCACCGCGGAATGCGGTGGCTCTCAGTCATCGAGGGCGAAAGAGACGAGGAATCGGCATCCCCCGATCGCCGTGGCCCCATATGTGAGCTGAGCCCGAGGAAAGTCGAAGGTCCGGCGCCAATGCGGCGGCCGGACCGATAGAACTCCCCTCGGCCCCAAACTCAACGGGAGCGTGAGCACCCGTCGCTGATTCCGTGCATCGCATTCGCCTCGCGATGGGTCGGAGACTCCTCCCCGCGCCGCGCACTGTCAAGCGATTTGACCAAACTCGTACGGTGGCCACGGTCCTGCGTCGGCGATTGGTGCGGTCTCCGAGCGCGCCCCGGTTACACCCGAGTAGCCGGTGCCCTACCCTGGAGGTCCAGCTTGCGAGGCGAAGCCGGGTTTCGGGGGCTCGGCAGTGAGCGGATGGGTGGTGTTGACGTGTTCGGCCAGGAGCCGTGGTCCCCCGAGGCCGCCGTGCGCGCCCTGGAGGCCATGCCTTCGGACGAGCGCCTCATCCTCCCCAGCCTGCAGCGCCTCCAAGTCGTCTTCGGCTACGTCCCCGAGGACTCGATCGCGATCGTGGCGGAGTTCCTCAACGTCAGCCGCGCCGAGGTCGTGGGGGTCCTCACCTACTACCACGACCTGCGGCAGTCGCCCCCGCCCGCGGTGGTGGTCCAGGTGTGCGTGGCCGAGGCCTGCCAGGCCCAGGGGGTTCGCGATCTCGTGGCCGACATCGAGCGGGACTTCGGCATCACCCTCGAGGCCGAATCCCATGCCGGCGCGGTCGAGTTCGACACGGTGTACTGCCTCGGCGACTGCGCCCTGGGCCCGGCGATCATGGTCAACGGCCGCCTCATCGGTCGCTGCGATATCGGGCGTGTCAAGGCGGCCGTCGACGCCGCGCAAGGAGTGAGGCCATGACCGTGCGCGTGTACGTTCCCCGCGACTCCGCCGCCCGCTCCGTCGGAGCCGACGAGGTCGCGGCTCGCATCGAGGAGGTGGCGTCCGCGCGCGGCCAACTCGTCGAGGTCGTGCGCAACGGCTCGCGCGGGATGCTGTGGCTGGAGCCCTTCGTCGAGGTCGAGACCGCGGCTGGCAGGGTGGGCTACGGCCCGGTCGCTGCCGACGAGGTCGAGGCGCACATCGACGCCGGGATGCTCGAGGGCCGCCCGTCGCCTCTCGGCCACGGCGTCGTCGACCAGATCCCCTGGCTGGCGCGCCAGCAGCGTGTCTCCTTCGCCCGGGTGGGCGTCATCGACCCCCTCGACCTCGACGAGGACCGCCGTCGGGGCGGGCTCATCGGCCTCGAGCGGGCCCTGGCCAAGCCCCCGGAGGAGGTCGCGGCCGACGTGCTGGCCTCCGGCCTGCGCGGCCGCGGCGGGGCGGGCTTCCCCGCGGGCATCAAGTGGCGCACGGTCCTCGAGGCGGAGAGCGACGTGAAGTACGTCTGCTGCAATGCCGACGAGGGGGACAGCGGGACGTACGCCGACCGCATGCTCATGGAGGGCGATCCCTTCACCCTGCTCGAGGGCATGGCGATCGCGGGCACCACGGTGGGATCCACGCGCGGGCTCATCTACGTGCGCTCGGAGTACCCCGACGCGATCCGAACCCTGCGGACGGCCATCGACATCGCCCGGGTGGACGGCTGGCTCGGCGACGACGTCCTTGGTTCGGGCCGCGCGTTCGACATCCGGGTGGTCGAAGGCGCGGGCTCGTATGTGTGCGGCGAAGAGACCGCGATGCTCGAGAGCCTCGAGGGCAAGCGCGGCATGGTGCGCCCCAAGCCCCCGATCCCCGCCCTGCACGGGCTGTTCGGCAGGCCGACCCTCGTGCACAACGTCCTCACCCTCTCGGCCGTCCCGCAGATCCTCGCCGACGGGGCGGCGGCGTACCAGGCCCTCGGCGTGGACCGCTCCCGCGGCACGCAGGTGTTCCAGCTCGGCGGCAATATCGCCCACGGGGGCATCGTCGAGCTCGCCTTCGGCGTGAGCCTGCGCGAGCTCGTGGAGGGCTTCGGTGGGGGCACCCTGTCCGGCCGGCCCCTGCGCGCGGTCCAGGTCGGCGGCCCCCTCGGCGCCTACCTCCCCGACGCCGACCTCGACGTGTCCATGGACTACGAGGCCCTTGCGGCGGCGGGCGCCATGCTGGGCCACGGGGGCATCGTAGTCTTCGACGAGTCCGTCGACATGGCGGCCCAGGCGCGCTTCGCCATGGAGTTCTGCGCGATCGAGTCGTGCGGCAAGTGCACGCCCTGCCGGATCGGGTCGACCCGCGGGGTCGAGGTCATTGATCGGATCACCGCGGGAATCGACCGGGAGATGAACCTCGAGCTCCTCGAGGAGCTGTGCGAGACTATGACGGACGGGTCGTTGTGCGCCATGGGCGGCCTCACCCCGCTGCCGGTCCGCAGCGCGGTCGCGCACTTCCCGGAGGACTTCCACAGAACGGTCGACCAGGAGCAGGAGAGGCGATGACCCTTCTCAAGGAACCCGACTACGGCACCCCGGCCGAGCACTCGACCGAGGTCGTCACCGTCCATGTCGACGGCACTCCCGTCGTCGTCCCCGCCGGCACCTCGGTGATGCGGGCCGCGGCGGAGGCCGGGATGTCCGTGCCCAAGCTCTGCGCGACCGACTCCCTGAAGCCGTTCGGCTCCTGCCGGCTGTGCCTGGTGGAGATCGACGGCAAGAAGGGCACGCCCGCCTCCTGCACGACGCCCGTGGAGCCCGGCATGGTCGTGCGCACGCAGACCCCCAAGCTGGAGCGACTGCGCCGCAACGTCATGGAGCTCTACATCTCCGACCACCCCCTGGACTGCCTGACCTGCCCCGCCAACGGCGACTGCGAGCTGCAGGACATGGCGGGCGTCGTGGGCCTGCGCGAGGTGCGCTACGGCTATGAGGGCGAGAACCACCTCGATGCCCCTACCGATGCCACCAACCCGTACTTCTCCTTCGACGAGTCCAAGTGCATCGTCTGCAGCCGCTGCGTGCGGGCGTGCGACGAGATCCAGGGCACGCTGGCGCTCACCATCGTGGGGCGCGGCTTCGAGTCGAAGGTCAGCCCCGGCGGCACGTCGTTCGTGGATAGCGAGTGCGTCTCGTGCGGGGCCTGCGTTCAGGCCTGCCCGACGGCGACCCTGGAGGAGAAGTCGGTCATCGACCTCGGCATGCCGACCCGCACGGTGCTCACGACCTGCGCGTACTGCGGGGTGGGCTGCTCCTTCAAGGCGGAGTTGCGCGGTGACGAGGTCGTCCGGATGGTCCCCTACAAGGACGGCGGCGCCAACGAGGGCCACTCCTGCGTGAAGGGCCGCTTCGCCTGGGGCTACGCCACCCACCCCGACCGCGTGCTCAGCCCCCTCATCCGCGACTCCATCCACGAGCCCTGGCGCGAGGTCTCCTGGGAGGACGCCATCGCCTTCGCCGCGGGCCGGCTCCAGGAGATCCAGTACCTCCACGGGGTGGACAGCATCGGCGGCATCACCTCCTCGCGGTGCACCAATGAGGAGGTCTTCGTCGTCCAGAAGATGGTCCGGGCAGCCTTCGGCAACAACAACGTCGATACCTGCGCGCGCGTGTGCCACTCGCCCACGGGCTACGGCCTCAAGCAGACGTTCGGCACCTCGGCCGGAACCCAGGACTTCAAGTCGGTGTCCAAGGCCGACGTCATCATGGTCATCGGGGCCAACCCCACCGATGCGCACCAGGTCGATCTGGCG
>JBJTJS010000344.1:0-3209 GCA_046096085.1 bacterium | reverse complement strand
GCCCCGCGGTGTCCATCCCCGCGATCCTGCGCCGCCCGGCGCCCGGATCGCGGGCGTCTCGCGGTCAGCCTGGGGGGAGGGCTCGGTCAACTACTTGACACTCGCGTCAAGTTGACACTAGCGTCAAGTTTATGGCGACGCTCCTCCCTGGCGACGCGACGGCGGCTCGCGGCCTCGCGCGTGATGCGCCGCCTCGCCCGACCGAGGGGGACGGCTCGGCCAACCGCCTCGCGATGCTCGAGGCGCTGGCCGAGATCGACGACCTGCTCGCCAAGGTCGCCGCGGGGGGCGGGAGCGACGACCCGGAGAAGAACGCCCGCACGGTCGCACGTCACCGGGGACGCGGCAAACTCCTCCCGCGCGAGCGCATCTCCCTGCTGCTCGACCCCGGGTCGCCGTTCCTCGAACTCAGCCCGCTTGCCGGCTGGGGAACCGACGACCCCCTGGGCGGCGGCGTCGTCACCGGCATCGGCCGCGTGAGCGGGACCGAGTGCATGATCGTGGCGAACGATCCCACCGTGAAGGGAGGCTCGCAAGGGCCGACGTCGGTGTCCAAGGGCCTGCGTGCCATGGACATCGCCCGCGTCAACCGCCTGCCTCTGGTGAGCCTGACCGAGTCCGGCGGCGCCGATCTGCCGAAGCAGGCGGAGATCTTCGTGCCGAGCGGTGCCAGCTTCAAGAACCTCACGCAGTTGTCCGCCATGGGGATTCCGACGGTGACGCTGGTGTTCGGCAGCAGCACGGCCGGGGGTGCCTACGTCCCTGGCATTAGCGACTACGTCGTCCTGCAGAAGGATGCCGCCCGCGTCTACCTCGGCGGCCCGCCCCTGGTGAAGATGGCGATCGACGAGGACGCTGACGAAGAGGAGCTCGGTGGTGCCGAGATGCACGCGCGCACCTCGGGACTCGCGGACTATCTCGCACGCGACGAGAGGGATGCGCTGCGGATCGGACGCGAGATCGTCGGCCACCTTCGCTGGCGCAAGCAGGGCCCCGGTCCGGACCGCGCTGCCGTGGATCCCCTGTACGACGCGGAGGAGCTGCTCGACATCGCCAGCGCGGACATCCGCCAGCCCTTCGAGGCCCGCCAGGTCCTGGCGCGGGTCCTCGACGGGAGCGAGTTCGAGGAGTTCAAGCCGCTCTACGGCTCGACGCTCGTGACCGGCTGGGGGCACATCGGCGGCTACCCGGTGGGGGTGCTGGCCAACAACGGCATCCTCTTCAGCGAGGAGAGCCACAAGGGGGCGCAGTTCATCCAGCTGTGCAACCGCATGGAGGTCCCCATCGTCTTCGCGCAGAACATCACCGGCTTCATGGTCGGCACCCGCTACGAGCAGGGCGGCATCATCAAGGACGGCGCCAAGCTCATCAATGCCGTGTCCAACTCCACGGTGCCGCACCTCACGCTCATGATGGGAGCGTCGTACGGCGCCGGCAACTACGGCATGTCGGGCCGGGCCTACGACCCGCGCTTCGTCTTCTCGTGGCCGAACCACCGCATCGCGGTCATGGGTCCGAAGCAGCTCGCAGGCGTCCTCACCATCGTGGCGCGGCAGAAGGCGCAGAGCATGGGCATCGAGTTCGACGAGGCAGCCTTCGCTCCCATCCGCGACGCCTTCGAGCAGCAGGTCGAGGGGCAGTCCACCGCGCTGTTCGCCACCGGCCGCCTGTGGGACGACGGCATCATCGACCCGCGCGACACGCGCACCGTCCTCACCCTCGCCCTCTCGGCCGTGCACTCGGCCCCCGTCACCGGCGCCGCGTCGTACGGCGTCTTCCGGATGTGACCGGCATGCGACGCATCCTGGTGGCCAACCGCGGAGAGATCGCCCGGCGGGTGTTCCGCACCGCACGGGCGATGGGACTGCAGACCGTCGCGGTCTACTCCGAGCCCGACGCGGGCGCGCCGTTCGTCAGCGAGGCCGACGTTGCCGTCGCGCTGCAGGGCTCGACCAGCGCCGAGACGTACCTCGACATCGCGCAGGTCCTCGCCGCGGCTCGGCGCACCGGCGCGGACGCCGTCCACCCGGGATACGGGTTCCTGTCGGAGAACCCGGAATTCGCGGAGGCGGTCCGCGATGCCGGGCTCACCTGGATCGGCCCGACACCGGAGTCGATCCGCGCCATGGCGCTCAAGGTCGAGGCCAAGCGACTGGCCGCCGATGCCGGAGTGCCGCTCGTGCCCGGGTCCGAGCTCGCGGACGCGGTTCTCGGCGAAGAGGCGGCGGCGCTCGCCGAAGACGTCGGCTATCCACTCCTCGTCAAGGCGTCCGCGGGCGGTGGCGGCAAGGGGATGCGCGTGGTCGACGAGGCCGGCGACCTCGCGGAGGCCCTGGCGTCGGCGCGTCGGGAGGCGCAGGCGTCGTTCGGCGACCCGACGGTCTTCCTCGAGCGCTACCTCGCGGCCGCGCGCCACGTGGAGGTGCAGGTGTTCGGCGATGCCCATGGCAACGTCGTCCACCTCGGTGAGAGGGAGTGCTCGATCCAGCGCCGGCACCAGAAGATCGTGGAGGAGGCGCCATCCCCAGGCCTCGAAGCCGAGGCATGCGAGCGCATGTACGCCGCTGCTGTCGCCCTGGCGCGTGCGATCGGGTACAGGGGGGCGGGCACGGTGGAGTTCCTCGTGCTCGGTTCGGGAGCGGACCAGGAGTTCTTCTTCCTGGAGATGAACACCCGGCTGCAGGTGGAGCACCCGGTGACCGAGATGGTGACGGGACTCGATCTCGTCGAGTGGCAGATCCGGGTTGCCCGAGGCGAGGCGTTGCCGTTGCGCCAGGACGAGATACATCGTGTCGGCCACGCCATCGAGGTCCGCCTCTACGCGGAGGATCCCTCGCGCGGCTACCTTCCCAACACGGGCGTCCTCCGGGGCTTCGCCATCGATCCCTCGCTGCGCGTGGACTCGGGTGTCGAGGCCGGGTCGCAGGTGACGTCGTTCTACGACCCCATGCTCGCGAAGGTGATCGCCCATGCCGCAGACCGCACGACCGCGACGGCACAGCTGGCCCGTGGCCTGCGCGCGTCGCGGATCCACGGACTGGTGACCAACCGTGACTCCCTCGTCGCCATCCTGGAGTCGCCGCGATTCCAGGCGGGCGAGACCACGACCGCGTTCCTCGACCAGGAGCCCGGGGTCCTGGACCCGGTGGTCCCGTCGGACGTGCTCGATCGTCATCTGGCCGCCGTCGCGGTCCTTGCTCACCGCACGG
>JBJTJS010000343.1:0-7397 GCA_046096085.1 bacterium | reverse complement strand
GCTGCGAGGCGACAACGAGGTCGACCTGCTCCTGGCTGACCGCCGTGTCGGTCTCCGCCGCGGGCGCCTGGGGCGCGAGGGTGCGCTGCCCCTCGCGGACCACCTCGTCGGAGGTGTCGCTGAACGCTGGGCGGGACTCCTCGCGCTCCTCCCGCGTTTCCTGGAAGACCCGCTCGAGTTGCTCCTGGTAGTGCCGCAGTGCCTCCTCGGCCTCCTCGACGGTGATGTCGCCGCGGCCGATGAGCGACTCGGTGTAGTGCTTGCGCACCGATCGCTTGGCGTCGATGAGGTTGTACATGAGCGGCTGCGTGAGCGAGGGGTCGTCCGCCTCGTTGTGCCCGCGGCGGCGGTAGGTCACGAGGTCGATGACGACGTCCTTGTGGAATGCCTGGCGGAACTCCAGTGCCAGGCGCGCGACGCGTACGACCGCCTCGGGGTCGTCGCCGTTGACGTGGAAGATCGGCGCCTGCACCATGCGCGCGACGTCGGTGGGGTAGACCGTGGAGCGGCTGTAGCGCGGCGAGGTCGTGAACCCGACCTGGTTGTTGACCACGACGTGGATCGACCCGCCCGTGCGGTAGCCCTGCAACTGGGAGGGGTTGAGGGTCTCGGCGACCACCCCCTGTCCGGCGAAGGCGGCGTCCCCGTGCAGCAGCAGGGGCAGGATGGAGAAGGCCTCGTCGCGGGGGAGGAGGTCCTGCTTGGCACGCACGATGCCCTCGAGCACGGGATCGACGGCCTCGAGGTGCGAGGGGTTCGCCGCGAGGTAGACGCGTGTCTCGTAGCCGTCGAGGCTGCGGTAGGTGCCCGAGGTGCCGAGGTGGTACTTCACGTCGCCGGATCCCTGGACCGACTCCTCGCCGTAGTTGCCCTCGAACTCGGCGAAGATCTGGGCGTAGGACTTGCCGGCGATATTGGCGAGGACGTTGAGGCGGCCGCGGTGGGGCATCCCGATGGCGACCTCGATGATCGAGTCGCGTGCTGCGCAGCTGAGGATCTCGTCGAGCAGGGGGATCAGCGACTCCGACCCCTCGAGGGAGAACCTCTTCTGGCCGACGTACTTCGTCTGCAGGAACGTCTCGAAGGCCTCGGCCTCGTTGAGCTTGTGCAGGATCCGCAACTGCTCCTCGCGGGAGGGCTTGCGGTGAGGGATCTCCACGCGCTCCTGGATCCAGCGCCGCTGCTCGGGATCCTGGATATACATGTACTCGATGCCGATGCTGCGGGTGTACGAGTCGCGCAGCACGCCGAGAATCTCGCGCAGCTTCATCAGGGGTCGACCGGCGAAGCCGCCCGTCGCGAACTCCCGGTCTAGGTCCCACAGCGTGAGGGAGTGGGAGAGGACGTCGAGGTCGGGGTGCATCCGCTGGCGGTACTCCAGGGGATCGGTGTCGGCCATGAGGTGGCCGCGCACGCGGTAGGCGTGGATGATCTCCTGGACGCGCACGGTCTTCGACAGGTCGGTCTCGTGCGATGCGGAGATGTCCCGCGCCCAGCGGATCGGCTCGTAGGGGATGCGCAGGGACCGGAAGATGTCGCCGTAGAAGTCGTCCTCGCCGAGCAGGAGCTCGTGGATGCGGCGCAGGAAGTCGCCGGACTGGGCCCCCTGGATCACGCGGTGGTCGTACGTCGACGTCAGGGTCATCGTCTTGGACACGGCATTGCGCACGAGGGACTCCTCGGAGGCCCCCTGCCACTCCGCGGGGTACTCCATGGCCCCGACTCCGATGATGCAGCCCTGGCCGACCATGAGCCGGGGGACGGAGTGCGAGGTGCCGATGGTGCCCGGGGTGGTGAGGCTCAGCGTCGTGCCGGCGAAGTCGTCCACCCCGAGGGCGCCGCTGCGGGCCCGGCGAACGACGTCCTCGGAGGCGGACCAGAACTGCGCGAAGTCCATGTCCGGCGCGCCCTTGCTGTTGGGCACGAGGAGCTGCCGGGTGCCGTCGGGCCTGGGCAGGTCGATGGCGATGCCGAGGTTGACGGCGCCTGGCGTGAGCACGGCCGGCTTGCCGTCGACCTCGGCGAAGGCGGAGTTCATGGCGGGGACGTCCCGAAGTGCGCGCACGAGTGCGAAGCCGATGATGTGGGTGAACGACACCTTGCCGCCGCGCCCGCGGGCGAGGTGGGTGTTGATGACGACACGGTTGTCCATGAGCAGCTTGACCGGGACGCCGCGCACGCTCGTCGCGGTCGGCACCTCGAGGCTGGCCTGCATGTTGGTCACGATGCGCGCCGCCGGCCCGCGCAGAGGCTCGACCTCGGCCGTGGTCACCGGGGCGACGACGACGTCGGTCGTGACCCGCACCTCCGCCGGCGGCTCCGCGACGGGCTCGGTCGCCTCCGAGGGAGCGAGGCCCGCGGGTGCAGGAGCCGCGACTCCGTTGGCCCGCAGGTGGGAGCCCTCGGCGGGGGTGTAGTCGGCGAAGAAGTCCCACCAGGCGGGGTCGACGGAGGACCGGTCGGCGAGGTACTGCTGGTAGATCTCGTCTACCAGCCACTCGTTGGGACCGAACCGCGGGTCCGTCGTCGTCACGACTCCAGGGTAGTCGTCGCGGGCTCAGTCCACGCGCCGGTGATCTCCGCCGTGGATCTGGTCGAGGGCGTGGGCGAGCAGCGGGCCGAGGACGGCCAGCCCGTCGCGGGCGCCGCCGGGCGATCCGGGCAGGTTGACGATGAGCGTGCGGCCGGCCGTGCCCGCGAGGCCGCGGGACAGCACCGCCGTGGGGACCCCGGAGGCCACGCCGTGCGAGCGGATGGCCTCGGCGATTCCGGGGGCCTCGCGCTCGAGCACCCGGCGGGTCATCTCCGGGGTGTGGTCCGCCGGGGTGAGGCCGGTGCCTCCCGTGGTGAGGACGAGGTCCAGTCCCGCGGCCACGGCCTCGCGCAGCGCGGCCTCGACGGGGTCGCCGTCGCTCACCACGACCGGCCCATCGACGTCCAGGCCGAGGTCGACCAGGCCTGCGACGAGCACCGGGCCGGAGCGGTCCTCCCAGGCGCCGGCCGCTGCCCGCGTCGACACGGTGATGACGCGGGCGCGGTAGCGGGTGTCAGCCACGGCGCTCGCTCGCGGCCTTGATGCTCTCCAGGAGGTCCTCCAGGGCGCGCAGGGAATGGCCGCTGAGGAAGGTGTCGACGTACGGCATCGCCGCGGCCATGCCGCCCACGAGGGGCTTGTACTCCGCCGCGGCCTTGCGGGGGTTCACCCAGATGATGTGGTGGGCCAGCCGTGACAGCCGCTCCATGGCCATGCCCACCTCCGCGGGATCGCCGATCTCCCATCCGTCGGAGACGATGACGATGACCGCGCCGCGGGCGATCCCGCGGCGGCCGTGCTCGTCGAGGAATCGGTTGAGCGTCTCGCCGATGCGGGTGCCCCCCGACCAGTCCGGCGTGGCCTCCGCGACGCGCGCGTAGGCGTAGTCGGGACCTCCGGTGCGCAATTGCCGGGTCAGGCGGGTCAGCCGGGTTGCGAAGACGAACGACTCGGCGCCGAGGGCGCGCACCGCGCCACGCATGAGGTGGAGGTAGATCCGCGCGTAGGGCTCCATGGACCCCGACACGTCGGCGATGAGGACGACGCGACGCGGCCGCTCGGTGTGCTTGCGGCGGATGCGCCGGACCGGGTCCCCCCCGGTGCGGTGGGAGCGGCGCAGGGTGGCGCGCACGTCGAGCCGGCGTCCCGCGGGATGACGCCTCGTGCGCCGTCCGCGCCGCATCGGGGGCACGAGCGGGAGTTGCTCCACGAGCCGGCGCAGGAGGGCGAGCTCCTCGGGGGGGCACGCCGAGAAGTCGCGCGTGCCGAGGCGCTCCTCGGGGCTCGCGCCCGCGACCACGGAGGTGTCCTCGGAGTCCACGCCCTCGTGCGACGAGCTGCCGGGAGTCGCGCTGGTGACCGGGGCGACGGCGTCGGACTCGCGGTCGGCGTCGGACTCGCGCGGGGCACGCTCGCCGGACGGGAGGGTGTGCGGGGGTGCGACGGGCGCGACCTGCCCGCCGCGATGGTCCGCGAGGTCGAGGTAGCCGCGGAAGACCTGGTCGAACACCGCGTCGTACACCGCGATGTGGGCGTGGGCGCCGAGGAGCGTGACGCGGCCCAGCCAGTACACCTCCTGCGTCGCCAGCGGCCGGGCGAGGAGGACGGCCTCGGCGAAGCGGGCGCTGCGCTCGGGGGTGACGGGGACCCCGGCCCGGTGGAGCTGGTCGCCGAACGCGGAGATCACGGCGGCGAGGTCGGCCGGCTCGACCGCGAGGCCACCGCCGAAGGTCATGAGCTCAGGCACCGGCCACCCAGGCGAGCCCGGCCTCGCGGGCGACGTCGTGGTCCTCGCGGTACTTCAGCACGGTGCCCAGCGTGCGCTGGACGGCCTCGGCGTCGAAGCTCTGCACGCCCAGGAGGATCGCCGCGTGCACCCAGTCGATCGCCTCAGCGATGCCGGGGGGCTTCTGCACGTCGAGCGTGCGCAGGCGGGCGACGGCGGCCGCGATCTCGCTCACCAGGGTCTCATCGGCCTCGGGCACCCGCATGCGCACGATCGCGGTGGCGTGCTCCAGCGACGGGTAGTCGATCCAGTGATAGAGGCAGCGGCGCTTGAGCGCGTCGTGCAGGTCCCGGGTGCGATTCGACGTCAGGATCACGATGGGCTTGTGGTGGGCGTGCAGCGTGCCGATCTCGGGGATCGTGACAGAGGCCTCCGCGAGCAGCTCGAAGAGGAACGCCTCGAACTCCTCGTCGGCACGGTCGACCTCGTCGATAAGGAGCACGGCCGGGCGCGGACCGCGATGCTCGATGGCCTTGAGCAGCGGGCGCTCGACGAGGTAGTCGCGGCCGAAGAGGCTCTCCTCCTCGACGGTCGACCCCTGGGCCTCGGCCACGCGGATCCCGAGCAGCTGGCGGGGGTAGTTCCACTCGTACAGCGCCTCGGAGGCATCGATGCCCTCGAAGCACTGCAGCCGGATGAGCGGGGTGTCCAGGATGTCGGCGAGGGCCTTCGCGGCCTGGGTCTTGCCGACGCCGGCCTCGCCCTCGAGGAGCAGGGGCTGCGGCAGGCGCACCGCGCAGAAGAGCGCCGTCGCCAGTCCCGGCTCGGCGAGGTAGCCGGTGTCGCGCAGGCGCTCGGACAGGGCGTCGACGTCGGGGATGAATGCGGCGAGGTCGTCGCCGGTGATGGCGGCGGACATCAGGCGCGGGAGGCCGCGGTGTGGAAAGCGCTGGGGTCGGCGACGAAGCGGTCGCGGCAGCCCGGGCAGCAGAACCACCAGGTCGTCCCGTCGACCTCGGCGCTGATCGAGCTTGCCACCATGGCGACGTCCATGTGGCAGACCGGATCGACCGCGGTCGCCACCGGCGCCCCCGCGATCATCGACCGCGGCTCCGCAGTCCGGGTGACCACGATCTCGGCGAGGATCGACAGTGCTACTTCCTCCGCTGTCCGCGCGCCGATGTCGAGGCCGGCCGGCGTGCGGACCGAGGCCCGCTGCTCGTCGGTGAGGTCCAAGGATGCGAGGACCGCGGCGCCGCGCTTGCGGCTGGCCACGAGGCCGACGTAGGGGACCCCGGCCCGGACGGCAGCCTCGAGGACGGCCTCCTCGCCGTTGCCGTGGGAGGCGACGACGACCGCGTCGGTCGTCGCGAGGTCGGGGGTGTCGCAGCATCCGCTGTCCCACGGCTGCATGTCGTAGCCGAGGACGCCGCCCACGGATGCGAGGGCGACGCCGATGGGGGTCGTCCCCAGGATGCGGACCAGGGGGGCGGGGAGCACGGGTTCCATGAAGATCTCCAGGGTGCCCCCGGACTGGCAGGGGTTGTGGACCACGGTCTTGCCCGGCTGCTCGGGCTCCGGGCGGGGCGCGATGCGCAGCAGCGTGCTCTCGCGGCGCTCGAGCACCGCGAGGCCCTGGGCGCGCAGGGTGGCCAGCGCGCACTGGCCGCCGACGAAGCCCTCGATCGTGCCGTCGGCGAGCACGATCGCCTCGACACCGGGCTTGGCCGACGTCGGGCGCTCCGCGAGCACGACGCGGGCGTGCACGAAGGGGACCCGCTCGGCCTGAAGCCGCTCGGCCCTCTCGCGCAGCGCCCGCGCCGTCATGCTCACAGTGTGCGCCTACTCCACGGCCATGTCGACGCGGACCGGGTTGCCCTGGATCGCCCGCCAGACGTTGGCCGGGGTGAGGGGCATGTCCGCGTGACGCACGCCGAACGGGGAGATCGCGTCGACGACCGCGTTGACCACGGCCGCCGGCGACCCCACCGTCGCGGACTCCCCGACGCCCTTGGCGCCGATCGGGTGGTGGGGGGACGGGGTCACCGTCTCGCCCAGCTCCCAGTCGGGGCACTCCACGGCGGTGGGCAGCAGGTAGTCCATGAAGGACCCGCCGAGGCAGTTGCCGTCCTCGTCGAAGGCGATGAGCTCCATGAGCGCCATGCCGACGCCGTCGGCGAGGCCGCCGTGCACCTGGCCCTCGACGATCATGGGGTTGATCCGCGTGCCGCAGTCGTCCACCGCCACGAAGCGCCGGATCTTCACCTGCCCGGTGCCGGGGTCCACGTCGACGACGCAGATGTAGCAGCCGTACGGGTAGGTGAGGTTCGGCGGGTTGTACACCGCGGTGGCGTCCAGGTGTCCTTCGACGCCCTCGGGCAGCTCCAGCGAGCCGTGCGAGAGCAGCGCGATCTCCTGGATGGTCTTGGCACGATCGGGATCGCCCTTGACCGACCACTTGCCCAGCGACCACTCGAGGTCGTCGGGCGAGCACTCCAGTGCGGCGGCCGCGATGAGACGCGCCTTGTCACGGACCTTGCGGGACACGACCGCGGCCGCGGCGCCCGAGACGGGCGTGGAGCGTGATCCGTAGGTGCCCAGGCCGAACGGGGTGTTGTCGGTGTCGCCGTGGATGACCTCGATGTCCTCCGGCGGGATGCCGAGCTCGTGGGCGACGATCTGCGCGTACGTCGTCTCGTGGCCCTGCCCCTGCGTCTGCACCGACAGGCGCAGCTGCGCCTTGCCGGTCGGGTGCACGCGCAACTCGATGCCGTCTGCCATGCCCAGCCCGAGGATGTCCATATCCTTGCGCGGTCCCGCGCCGACACCCTCGGTGAAGAAGCTGATGCCGATGCCCATGTACTCGCCGCGGGCGCGCTTCTCGGCCTGCTCCTTGCGGAGCTCGTCGTAGCCCACCATCTCCATCGCGAGGCGCATGGTCTTCTCGTACTGGCCGGAATCGTAGACCCAGCCGGTCGGCGTCTCGTAGGGGAACTGCTCGGGCTTGATGAGGTTCTTCAGCCGCAGCTCAGCGGGATCCATCCCCAGCTCTGCCGCGAGGCAGTCCACCAGCCGCTCGATGAAGTACGCCGCCTCGGTGATGCGGAAGGAGCAGGCGTAGGTGACGCCGGTCTACAC
>JBJTJS010000342.1:0-2773 GCA_046096085.1 bacterium | reverse complement strand
CACGTCTCGGCTTTCGTCGATCCGCTCACCGAGTGCAAGAAGTGCCACCGGCGCTGGCGTGCCGACCAGCTCATTGAGGCCTACGAGGAAAAGCATGGGGCCCCGCCCGCGGATGGCCTGGCCGACGTGGTGTGCACGAATTGCGGGACCAAAGGCCAGTTCACCGAGCCCAGGGACTTCAACGGGATGCTCAGGACGATGGTGGGCCCGGTCGAAGACGCGGGTGCGCTCCACTACCTCCGGCCGGAGACCGCGCAGGGAATCTTCGTCAACTACCTGAACGTGATGAACGCGGCTCGCAAGAGGCCGCCGTTCGGGATCTGGCAGACGGGCAAGAGCTTCCGCAACGAGATCACCCCGGGCAACTTCATCTTCCGCACGCGGGAGTTCGAGCAGATGGAGATGGAGTTCTTCGTCAAGCCGGGCACCGACGAGGACTGGCACGAGTACTGGCTGCAGGAGCGCTGGAACTGGTACACGGGGCTGGGCATGAATCCCGACAACCTCAGGCTCTTCGAGCACCCCCAGGAGAAGCTCAGCCACTACTCGAAGCGGACCGTCGACATCGAGTACCGCTTCCGCTTCGCCGGCTCGGAGTGGGCGGAGCTCGAGGGGATCGCCAATCGCACCGACTTCGACCTCACCACGCATTCGCAGCATTCCGGCACCGACCTCACGTACTTCGACCAGGACACCGGCGACCGATGGATGCCGTTCGTGATCGAGCCGGCAGCGGGCCTCACCCGCTGCGTCCTGGCCTTCCTGCTCGACGCCTACGACGAGGACGAGGCGCCCAATGCCAAGGGAGGCGTGGACAAGCGCACGGTGCTGCGCTTCGATGCGCGGCTGGCGCCCGTCAAGGTCGCCGTCCTGCCGCTGTCGCGGCATGCGGACCTGTCGCCGAAGGCCCGCGACCTCGCCGCCGCGCTGCGCCGACGCTGGAACGTCGACTTCGACGACGCCGGCGCGATCGGCCGCCGCTACCGTCGCCAGGACGAGATCGGGACGCCGTTCTGCGTCACCGTGGACTTCGACAGCCTCGAGGACCAGGCGGTCACCGTCCGCGAGCGGGACTCGATGGCGCAGGAGCGGGTGGGGATCGACGGCCTGGAGTCCTGGCTCGCGGCCCGACTGCCGGCCTGCTGACGCGCGCGCGGGGAGGGCGCCGCTGTGACCGATGTGACGGGTGAGGTCACGCGGAGGTCACGAAGGCGTCGGTCCTCCGCCGGAAGGTCGGGCGCCGTTTAGGCTCGCGTTACCTCGTGAGCACCTCGCTCGTGCAGTCTGGGGGGCGCACGTTCCACCGTTGTCTCACCCGAAGGAAGAGCATGAGACGTCTCATTCCCGCCATCGCGGCCGTGGCCCTGCTCGCGGCTGCCTGCTCGTCCGGCACCTCAACGTCCACCGAGTCCTCGGCCGCCCCGGAGAGTTCCGCGGCGGCGCCCGCCAGCTCGGCCGCCGCGGCCGGAGGCGACGAGTGCGGCACCACCGTCGAGGAGATCGCCGCCAAGGCCAAGGAGGAGGGCAAGGTCAACCTCATCGCCCTTCCCGACACGTGGGCCAACTACCGCGGCATCATCGACTCGTACGTGGAGAAGTACGGCATCGAGGCGCCCGTCATGAACCCGGATGCCTCGAGCGCCGACGAGCTCACCGCCGTCGAGACGCTCCGGGGGCAGCCCGACATGCCGGAGGTCCTCGACATCGGCCCGTCGTTCGTGCATCAGGCCAAGGACGCCGGCTACCGCGAGACCTACAAGACGACCAACTGGGAGGAGATCCCGGCGTCGCTCAAGGGCGACGATGGCACCTGGCTCGGTGCGTATTACGGCATCCTCGCGATCGCGACCAACGCGACGATCCAGCCCAACGTCCCCAAGACGTGGGCCGACCTGAAAAAGCCCGAGTACAAGGGCCAGGTCACCATCAACGGCGATCCCCGCGAGGCGGGTGCGGCGTTCGCGGCGGTCATGGCGGCGTCGATCGCCAATGGTGGCTCATTCGACGACATCATGCCCGGCATCGAGTACTTCGCCGAGCTGAAGAAGCTGGGCAACCTCCAGACGATCGACGTCACCGAGGCGGCCGTGCTCTCCGGCGAGGTCCCCATCGCCCTTGACTGGACGTACAACTTCCCGGGGCTGCGCCCCGCGCTGGAGGAGGCTGGCTTCGACTTCCAGGTCATCGTGCCGAATGACGGTGTCTACGGCGGCTACTACGCGCAGTCGGTCGTGACCGAGGCTCCGCACCCGTGCGCGGCACGGCTGTGGCTGGAGCACATCGTCGGCAACGACGGTGCGCTTGGCTACCTCGAGGGCGGCGCCATTCCCGCTCGCTACGCCGCCCTTCTGGAGCAGGGGCTCATCACCGACGAGATTGCGGCGAACCTGCCGCCTGCGGAGCAGATCGCCGCCATCGAGTTCCCGACCCAGGCGCAGATCGACAAGGCCAAGGAGGTCATCACCGAACAGTGGGGCCCGATGGTCGCCGACCAGTAGGGTCGCTCCAGACCGCCTCCCGAGGGCGGCCCTGAGGCAGTCAGGACGAGGGGAGAGGCCGGCGTGTAGGGCTTGATGGCCAGGCCGATCGGCGGGACGTACAGGCAGTGGCCGGCGAAGGCGAGGAACGGCACCGCGACCACCAGGGTCGCGGTGTCGAACCTCCTCCACACGCCGGCCACTCCCCACGACCTGACTGCCACAGGGCCGCCCGCGGGCGGCGGTCTGGAGCGACCCTAAAGGTCGGCGACCATCGGGCCCCCCTGGTCGGTGAG
>JBJTJS010000341.1:0-4389 GCA_046096085.1 bacterium | reverse complement strand
CACCGACACCCAGTGGGTGAACGAGGGCTTCCTCCACACGAACGGCTGGGGCTCCCCGGCCGACTGGACGACGCCGCAGATGCGCCGCAAGCTCGCCGACGCGTCCGCTGCCAACAAGGAGTGGCGCCGCAAGATCTTCGCGTCCTTCCGCGACCCCGACTTCGACAATGTCGAGCCGGACCTCGTGCCCGCGCTGTACGGCGACAAGATCGCGATACCACCCAACCTCGTGCAGCCGCGCCAGTGGCTGGCGGTGACACCGCTGCAGTACGCCCACCTGCGCGCCTGGTCGAACGGCAACTTCACCGCTGCCGGCGAGAGCGGCGCGACCCGACTCGACGACGTCCTCCTGGCACAGCGCCCGGCGACACTCGACCGGGCATCCCTGGGCGACTGCCAGGGTGGACCCTTCCACCCCGGCCTGGAGTTCGCATGGGTCGCGCGCGTCCCGTGGATGTGGACGTCGCGGATGCGACTGCGCTGGAGCCGGACCGAGCCGGACTACACGGACTACGGTCCCTACCTGACCCAGGAGATCGCGCTGTCGCGGACCGGCCCGCTGTCGAGGCTCGGCCCCGGCGGGGTGGGCCAGTGGATGGGGCTGCCCTGGCACTCCGATGCGGCGTCATGCCGCTCCGGCTACGCGAAGGCTGTCTCGCCGGTGTCCCCCACCTTCTGGCCGGTGCGCATCCCCAACCAGGTCCTGGCCGAAGAGGACTACGACGTGGTCATGGACCCGAGGCGGTCGCTCGCCGACCGTCGGGCCGCCTTCCAGCGTCGCCGTGGATGGGAGCGCTTCATCGCGGCGGCGACGTACCAGCCGACGATCAACGCCATGCTCACCGACTGGTACAAGCTCGGCATCGTCGCGGACCGGCCCGGCCCGACGGACGGCTACTTCCCGTCGACCATCAAGGTCGAGACGGGCGTGGGCTTCGCCCAGGAGCCGGACTTCGACTACGGCGCGTACTTCACCATGCCGCAGCTCCCGCAATTCCCCATCGCGATCGGCTGCTCCGACGACAACAGCATCCGGATCGTCACGGGCACTGGCGACGAGTCGCAGTTCTGGGTGAACACGCCGTTGGCCCGGCCCGAGGGCATGGCGCGTGACAGTCAGGGCAACCTGTACGTCGCCTGCATGGACGACGGCACCATCGCCAAGGTCTCGCCCCGCGGCTATGTCACGACGTACGCCTCCGACCTCGGCACCCCGATCGGCCTCTACATGGGCCCCCTCAACATGCTGTATGTCACGGACTACGCCGACGACGGGCGCGTCTTCCGCATCGGGTCGGACGGCACGGTCACCACGCTGGTGCCCGCGGGGTCGGGGCTGTCGCGCCCCGTGGGAATCGTCGGCAACCCCGCGGACGGCCGTCTCCTCGTCGACAGCTCGACCGCCGGGACCGTGTGGAGCATCAATCCGGCGACCGGCGAGGTCGCGTCGAAGTCCTTCATCAGCGGCGTCCCCCGCCCGCTGCTCATGTGCGTCGACCTCAGGCAGGAGATCTGGGTGGCCAACGGCGGCGCCTCGACGCCCCCGGTCTACCGCTTCGACTCGGCGGGCAACCGGCTCCCGCTGCAGCTCAAGGGGATCGAGATCCACGGGGTCATGGGCGTGGCTGTCGACGCGCGCAATCGGCTCTACCTGACCAACCCCGCGCGCAACCTCGTCGCCCGGATCACGATGTCGGGCGACGTGGGCAACGTCGAGCCCTTCGCGTACGCCGGCGCCAACCCCGGCGGCCTCGTCTTCAACGGCTGACCGTGGCCGACATCGTCGTGGTCGGGGGCGGACCGGCCGGATGCGCGTTCGCCGTCGCCGCCGTGCGCTGCGGCCACCGCGTCACGCTCCTCGATGAGGGGCGCCGCCTGCGCACGTGGCCGGGCGAGGCGCTGCCCGCCGGCGGTGGTGAGCTCGCGGCCTCCGTCTTCGGCGCGGATGTGCTCGACGGCCACGCGCCGGCCTACGGCACTGCGGCGTCGTGGGGGTCGGCGGAGGTCGTGGACCAGTCCTTCATGGCGCACTGGTCCGGTCACGGCTGGCACCTCGACCGTGCCGCATTCGACGCGTCGCTGCGTGCCGTGGCGCAGGCGGCCGGCGTCACGGTGGTGACCGAGCGCATGAGCGCACTCGAGGGCGACGCCGGGGACTGGCGCGTCAACGGCCGGTGGGCCGGCGAGTGGCTCGTCGATGCCTCGGGGCGCGCGGGTGCGGTCGTGTCCAGGATGGACATCGCCAGGATCCGGGTCGACGAGCAGGTGGCGCTCGTCGGGACCGTGGCCGATCGAGGGGGCGAGCGCGTCACCACGGTGGAGGCCGTCCGCGATGGCTGGTGGTACACCGCCCCGCTGCCGGGCGGGCGACGCGTCGTGGCCTACGTGACCGATGCCGACCTCGTGACGGATGACCGGTCCCGACGATTCGCGGAGTCGCTCGCCGAGACGCATCATGTGCGGTCAATCGCCGGGAGCGTCGACGGCGCCGAGGTGCACGCGTACCCCGCGGACACGACGTACCGTGAGTCCCTCACCGGCCCAGGCTGGCTTGCCGTGGGCGATGCGGCGGTCGCGTTCGACCCGCTGTCGTCGCAGGGGCTGGTCACCGGCATCGTCATGGCTGCCCGCGCCGGCGCGATGCTCGCGGACGGCCTGGACGGCTGGGCCGAGGACTACCGACGGGTCCTCGATGAGCACATCGCGCTGCGCGCGGAGTTCTCGCGCGCGGAGGGCCGCTGGCCCGAGTCGGACTTCTGGCGCCGCCGCCAGGAGGACCTCAGTCCAGCGCCCCGATGACGTTCTGGTCCCAGTCGATGAGGGACCCGGTGACGACGCCGGAGCGGTCCGACAGCAGGAACACGATGAAGTCGGCGATCTCGTCGGGCTGCCCGAGCTTGCCCATGGGCATTCCCGCGGCGGCCTTGTCGTACCACCCGTCCTGCGCCCCGTGAGCCCGCCGTTGCACGTCGTCCTCGCCCTCGGTGATGGTCCAGCCGATGTTGAGGCCGTTGATGCGGATCCGGTCGAAGCGGTGCGCGTGAGCGGCGTTCTTGGTGACGTGGGCGAGGCCGCCCTTGCTCGCGACGTACGCCGCCAGGATCGTCTGGCCGACGTGCATGGATGTCGAGAGGATGTTCACGATGCTCCCGGGCGCCTGGCGCGACACCATGTCGCGAACTGCCGCCTGCATGGTGAAGAAGGGCGCCCGGAGGTTGACGGCGACGTGCCAGTCGAAGAACTCCGGCGTCGTCTCCAGCAGCGTTCCGCGGTCGACGACCGCGGCGGCGTTCACCAGGCAGTCGATGCGCCCGAACGCCGCCACCGTCGCCTCGACCGTGCCGATCGCGGCGTCCACGTCAGCGACGTCGGCGGGCAGGAAGAGCGCCTCCGCCCCCGCCGCGCGGATCCGCTCCAGTGTCGGACCCGCGCGCTCAGGGCGCCGGGCGCTGATCGCCACGGCCGCAGCGCCCGCTTCGGCCGCGGCAACCGCCGTCGCAGCACCGACGCCGACCGTGCCGCCGCTCACGAGGACGACACGGTCGGCGAGGAGGCGCTCGTAGCCCATCGTCAGCCGAGGTAGTAGATCGTGTTGGGCAGGAGGAATCCGTGGCGCAGGTGGCCGTAGGACATGTCGCTCACCTGGTCGCCGATGCTGGCGAGGATCGTGTACCCCTGTCGCTGCACGGACGCACGGGCTATCGCCTTGTACTGGCCGGTGGTCAGGTTGGGGGCGCGATCCCCGCGCATGATGTAGCGGTCCCAGCCGGAGACGCCGTTCGCGTTGAGGCAGTCGATCATCGCCTGCTTAGTATCGCGCGAACCAGCGCTGATGAGCACCACGTGGATCCCGAGGGCCTTGAACTTGTTGAAGACCTCCCGAGTCTCCGGCACCGGCGCATATCCGCACTCGTCCACGTACTGCGTCCACGTGGCGTTGTCGTAGCTGAACTGGGGGTTCGCGTTGGCGTAGTAGGAATACGCGTTGAGCAGAGTCTCGTCGACGTCGAAGACGACGGCGACGCGGCAGGCGATGACCTCGGCCTTCGTGTCCCCGCACTTGTCCGCAACCCGAGTGCTCACCCAGTCCCACGCGGCGTCGGCGACGGCGGCATGGTCGGCGGGGAATGCATCGCTGGTGTAGTACGCCTCGATCTGCTCGGCGGGGTAGGGGACGACGTCGTAGGTGCTGCCCTCGATCGGCGGGAGGTTCTGCCCGGTGCCGATGATGGGCCGACCGTCGACGACGGGCCCGGGATTCACGGGGAATGCCGCCGCCTGGGCAGCCGTAGCACCGCCCACCAGGGCGAGCGACGCGACGGCGAGGACGAGGACAGAGCGGGTCGTGCGGTGCATCTCATCTCCTTGAGCGGGGGGAACAGGGGGGAC
>JBJTJS010000340.1:0-2701 GCA_046096085.1 bacterium | reverse complement strand
CGGCAGGCACGGAGCGTGCCCATCACGCCGATCACTTCGCCGCGACGGTCGAGGATCGGGTACTTGTGCGTCTCGTACCAGTCCGGCAGGCCGACCTCGTCGAACCACACGTCGATCATGCCCAGCAGCGGCTGCCGCTTCTGGATGACCTCCCGATCCTCCTCCTTGAACCGATCGGCGAACGGGCCGGGGGTGAGCTGGTCGTCCGTCGCCCCGAGCATCTGGTAGTCCTGCTCGAGGCCGTGATGCAGCAGGATGCCGCGGCTGAAAAACATTGTCTCGCCGGCGAGGTTCTTGGCGAAGAAGTAGACGTCGCCAAGGCCGTCGAAGGCGCGATGGAAGTGGCTGTGCGGGGCGATCGCCGCGAGAAATCGCTCCTGCTCCGCGGCCCAGTCGCGGGACGCCGGCCGATTTTTGTCCGCATGTGTGGTCATGGTGACCGATCCGGTCGAGGCGGCGGTTGTCATAAACCCTTCCTGTCGCTTGTCGCAAACGCCCCGCGGGTTTCGCGGGCAGAAACCGGAGGTCCGGCGCGCGGGTGTGGCGTTCTCACACCAGCCACCTCCGTTTCGGTATGGCTGGCAGGGTCTTGGATTCACGTATGTCGGTGGAGTTGGCTGGCAGGTTGACACCGGAAAATGTCGTTCTGGCTCTAGAGGCGTCGTCGCTCGCTCTCTAGATTGCCCCATGTCGACGATCGTCACGTCCTTGCGAGTCCGTGCCTTCGTTTCGTCGCCGCCGGCGGTTCAAGTCGATCGGACGACGGCGACGAAGATCGCGATGTTCGGTTTGATCCCGCCTGTGTTTCTCTCCCACCTTTCCCTCCCTCCTGGAGATAAAACCATGTCGATGTTCTCGATGTTCAGTGCTGTGTTCGGCCGCCGTGGAGACACCGCGCGTCGCCCGCGACGTCGGAAGCTCGGCTTGGAGCGGCTCGATCGCCGGGCGATGCTGACGGCATCGGTCGGTCCCGGTCCCGGAACCTGCTACTTCTTCGATCTGGATCCCGATGCCGGGTACGATGATGGTGTGGCTGACGTCGCCCCGCCGACGACTCCTCCGCCCAGCCCGACGCCCGCACCGCTTCCCATCCCCGAAGGGCTCCCGCCCAAGACGATAAGCCCTACACGCGAACTACAACTACGTGGTGAACCGTATTCCGACCGCCCGGATCTCATCGGGTGTTGAGCTTTTATGATCGGCAGGCCGCGGAGCATCGTGGGCGTCGTCGCGCTGTCGATGGTCGTCGCAACGGCGGGGCAGGCCCGCGCCGCCGATGCGGCCATCGATATCGGCAGCAGGCTGGAACTGTTCGTCGACGAGCATCTCGTGGACAGCCTGACCGGCGCGGTGTTGCGGCTGCACGCGCCGGTCAGGCAACCGCCCGCCCGGAGCCCCCTGCCGCACGGGCCCTACGGTACCGTCATCAAGGATGGCGACAGGTATCGCGCGTATTATCGCGCCGACATCCCCGGGTATGACGTGCCCAGCGAGCGCCGGGAAGGGGATCCCAACGAAATCACGGCGTATGCGGAGAGTCGCGACGGCGTCGAGTGGACCTTCCCCGAGTTGGGCATCACGGACGTCAGGAGCGGTCAGGGAGGGAACGTCGTGCTCGCGAGACAACCACACTTCAGTCACAACTTTTCCCCCTTCCTCGATACCAGGCCCGGGGTGGAGCCGGATCAGCGATACAAGGCGCTGGCGGGGGGCCCCACGAGCGGGCTCCACGCCTTCACGAGTGCCGACGGCCTGCGCTGGACCAGGATCCAAGACGCGCCCGTCCTCGTGACTCCCCCCTTCAGCGCCGCGAACTTCGGGCCCTACGCCTTCGATTCGCAGAATCCGGCGTTCTGGTCGGAGGCCGAGAACTGCTACGTCTGCTTCGTCCGCACGTGGAGCACGGGCCCCGGTCCGCAGGGGGTGCGCAGGATCAGCCGGGCGACATCGCCCGACTTCGTCACGTGGAGTCCGCCGGTCGACACCCAGGCCAATCTGCCGGGCGAGCAGTTGTACACGAGCCAGGTGCGGCCGTACTTCCGGGCCCCGCACGTCTACATCTCGACGCCGATGCGATTCGCGCAGGGCCTGCTCCACGGAAAGGCCGTGGCAGGCAACGACGGCTCCTCCGACATTCTGTTCATGACCATGCGGGCCGGCGCCGCCACGTTTCAACGGACGTTCCGTGAGGCGTTCATGCGGCCCGGCCTCGATCCGCGACGCTGGGAGCGCAAGGCCAACTCCCTCTGGTGCAGCGTGGTGCCGACCGGTCCGGCGGAGATGTCGCTCTACCACGTCAACGGTGATCGCTACACGTTGCGGACCGACGGGTTCACTTCCGTGCGGGCAGGAGCCGACAAGGGGACCCTGGTGACGAAGCCCCTGATCTTCGCCGGCGATGCGCTGGTCGTGAACTTCAGCACCTCGGCCGCGGGCAGCCTGCGGGTGGAGTTGCAGGACGCTGCTGGGCAGCCGCTGCCGGGATTCATGGCGGCCGACTGCGTGGCGCTGGTGGGAGATGCGATCGAGCGCCGGGTCGAATGGAAGAACGCGCCCGATCTGCGCGCCACGGCCGGCACCCCCGTGCGGATTCGCTTCGAGCTGCAGGACTGCGATCTCTATTCGTTCCGATTTCTGCCCCCCTGAGCCCCCGAGCCTCGTGCCCGCGGCTGCCACGACGGCGATTCGATCGGTATGGCAC
>JBJTJS010000339.1:0-2052 GCA_046096085.1 bacterium | reverse complement strand
TGCCGGGACCCAGCGTGACGCCGAGCATGCCGTGACCGCTCGACACGTAGGCGTTGGCCGTGCCGGGCAGGCGGCCGATGATCGGCATGCCGTCCGGGGTCATGGGTCTCATCCCTGCCTTGGCCTGCGGGGCCGACGCGGGCGTCACCCAGCCGTCGACGTACCCGGCCGGCCCGCGCAGGATCGCCTGCACACGCGTGGTGTTGACGTCCTCGTCCAGGCCGGCGAACTCCATGGTCCCCGACAGGCGGAGCCGGCCGGAGTACGGCGTCATCGCGATCTTGGCGTCGGAGAGGTTGACCGCGGTGCCGAGGCTCACCGGTGCAGGAACGAGGTCGATGGAGTAGCCCTTGCCGGGGCGGATGGGCAGGGGTGACCCGAAGAGCGCCGCGACGCGGCCGGTCCAGGCGCCCGCCGCGACGGCGAATGAGTCTCCCGCGAAGCGTCGCTCACCGCTGCGCACCGCGACGATCGTGTCGCCGATCCTCTCCACCCGGTCGACGGCGACATGCTCGGTGATCGTGCCGCCGAGTTCCTGGATCCGCTTGCGCAGGCCCGCGGTCAGCGAGGCCGTGTCGAGGTGTCGCTCGTGCGGGAAGAAGATGCCGCCGGCCAGTCCACTGCGCATCGCGGGCTCGGCCTGCTGGATGGCGTCGCCCTCGAGGATCTGCGGATCCAGGCCGTAGGAGCGCTGCAGGTCGAGATCGTGCACGTGATGGTCGAGGTTCGCGCGCGCCTGGAAGGCCATGAGCAGTCCGAGCGCATGAGCGTCGTACTCGATGCCGTCGCGTGCATAGTCGTCGAGGATGTCGTTCGTCGACTCGCACAGGGCCAGGTGCGCCTGGAAGCCGGAGCGGAAGTCGCGCGCATTGCACCGCCGCCACATGCCGAGCATGAAGCGCACGTGCGACGGGTCGACCGACGGGCGGATGTACAGCGGGGAGTCCTTGCGGGCCATCCACTTCAGCGACTTCAGGATCAGGCCCGGGCCCGGCACGGGGGCGGCCTCGGAGGGGACCACCCACCCCGCATTCACCGCCGAGGCACCCAGGCCCGACTCACGGGCGTCGAGCACCTCGACCTCGACGCCCTGGCGGGCAAGGTCGTAGGCGAGCGTGAGGCCGAGGATCCCGGCCCCCACGATGACGGTGCGCACGCGATGCCCCCTTTCCGGGGAGGAGGCTACGCGAGGCTTCCCCGCGGGTCAAGAATTGTCTTACAATCCGTCCATGACCGCCGCCGTGCCCGCGCGAAGCCTGCGCGAGGATGCCGCGGACACCCTGCGCCGCGCCATCGTCACCGGCGAGGTCCTCCCGGGTCAGAAGCTGCGCGAGGTGGCCCTGGCCCGCGACCTCGGCATCAGCCGCCCCACCCTGCGCGAGGCCCTGCAGCGCCTGGTCAACGAGGGGCTCATCGTCCAGGAGCACCATCGCGGGTTTAGTGTCGCGACCCTCGACGACGCGGCTGTTCGCGACCTCGCCGCCACGCGCGTGCTCCTCGACCGTGCCGCCGTCCACGGGATCTGGGAGGACCCGACGCGCCTGGAGTCGGTGACCGCGGCATGGGAGGAGTACGCCGCGCACGACACCGACGATGCCCTCGACCGGCATCAGGCGCACCTGCGACTCCACCAGGCCCTGTGGGAGGCCTCGGACAACACAGTGCTCCTGCGGCTGTGGCCGGTGACGGAGGCGCTCTCCACCCTCGCTCTCGCGCAGGACCAGGCCGTACGCCGCGACCCGGTGCGCGCGCGCGACGTCCACTCCGAGCTCATCGACGCGGTGCTCTCGCAGGATCCCGAGCGACTGGAGGAGGCACTGGCCCGCCACACGCGGCAGAGCGCGGAGGAGTTCCTCGCCCTGCGCGGGTGACCGCTCCTCGCGGTTCGCTCGGCCGGAGACCCACGATCGCGCCGATAAACCACAGCTACGCACCGAACACATGTCGATGAGCGGCGCGAAAGCGTGCCCCGGCAGCCACGCACCCGGCCGTGCCGTGTCGGACCCGCGCTCACCGGCTCGGTCGGCGTCAGCCCCTAGTCGATCCGGTCCG
>JBJTJS010000338.1:0-2580 GCA_046096085.1 bacterium | reverse complement strand
CACCGCCTTGCAGCCGAGGTAGACCGACGTGAGATTCACGTCCTGCGCGCGCTCGCGCATCCTCGTCGAGCGCAGCGCCTTCGAACGGTTCATGGGCCTGCTCGAGACCGCGGTCGCCGGCGTGCGCGTCGAGGACCCGGCCCTCGACACGGCGGAGATGGGGCCGCTCATCACCGCGGCGCACCGCGAGACCGTGGCGTCATACGTCCCCGGCGATGCCCCGGTGGCGTTCCGCGGCACGTGCCCCGACGGCCCGGGCTTCTGGTACCCGCCGACGGTGCTCGCGCCGGTGTCGGAGGCCGATCGCGCGTACCGCGAGGAGATCTTCGGCCCGGTCGTCGTCGTACTGCCGTTCGAGGACGAGGCCGACGCGATCCGGATGGCCAACGACTCCGACTACGGCCTGTCCGGCTCGATCTGGACCCGCGACATCGGGCGCGGGCTGCGCGTCGCCCGCGGTGTCGAGGCGGGCAACCTGTCGGTGAACTCGCACTCGTCGGTGCGGTACTGGACCCCGTTCGGCGGGTTCAAGCGCTCCGGGCTCGGCCGCGAGCTCGGCCCCGACGCCCCCGAGGCCTTCACCGAGACCAAGAACGTCTTCATCGCCACCGACTAGCCCCGTCGAACGAGAGGGACCGCCATGTCCGACGTCGTCTGCCGCCGCCTGGTCGGCCGAACCGCGCTCATCACCGGGGGAGGCAGCGGCATCGGCCTGGCATCAGCCAAGCGCCTCGCGAGCGAGGGTGCGAACGTCGTCATCGCCGACATGGACGTCGCCGCGGGGGAGGCTGCGGCCGAGGCGGTCGGTGGCACCTTCGTGAAGGTCGATGTCACGTCGCCGGAGGACAACGCCCGCATGTACCAGGTGGCGGCCGACACCTACGGGTCCATCGACGTCGCGTTCCACAACGCCGGGATCTCGCCGCCCGACGACGACTCGATCCTCGACACGAGCCTCGAGGCGTGGAAGCGCGTGCAGGACGTGAACCTCACGTCGGTCTACCTCGGCTGCAAGGCGGTGCTGCCGTACATGCTCGAGCAGGGCCGCGGGTCGATCATCAACGTGGCGTCCTTCGTCGCGACCATGGGTGCTGCGACCTCGCAGGTGTCGTACACCGCGTCCAAGGGCGGCGTGCTCTCCATGTCCCGCGAGCTCGGCGTGCAGTTCGCCCGCCAGGGCGTGCGCGTCAATGCGATCTCGCCCGGGCCGGTGCGGACTCCCCTGCTCATGGAGCTCTTCGCCAAGGATCCCGAGCGTGCCGCGCGCCGCTACGTGCACATCCCCTTCGGCCGCTTCGGCGAGCCGGAGGAGATCGCTGCGGCCGTGGCCTTCCTCGCCTCGGACGACTCCTCGTTCATCACGGCGTCGAACTTCCTCGTCGACGGCGGCATCTCCGGCGCCTACGTCACGCCGCTGTAGGGGCGCGCGATCAGCTCTGGCTGAACGGCAGCACGTTGGTGAGCCAGGTGATGAGGCCGTTGGGGTTGCGCGACTGGGTCCACACCAGCCCAGGGCCGGTGATCTCGAGGACAAGGCCCTCGCCGGACTTCAGGGACTTCATGACGCCGCCGGTGGTGCGCGTCTGCATCGCGATGTAGGCGTCGTACGCCACGATGTGGCCGGAGTCCACCACGAGCCGCTCGCCCGGCTGGAGGGCGTGCCGGTCGAGGGCGCCGTACGACGCCACGACGATCTTGCCCGCGCCGTCGAAGCGCGAGACGAAGCCGCCCTCGCCGCCAAAGAGGTTGTTGGCGCCGCCCCACTTGGTGTCCATGGCGAGGCTCTGCTCGTTGGCGAGCCACGCGCCCTTGGTCACGGCGAGCGGGCGGTCCGGGGTCGACTCGATGACGGTGATGTCGCCGGGCAGCACGGCGGTGACGTCCACCCAGCCTCCGTCGACGGAACTGGTGTAGGTGGTGACGAAGAACGAGTTGCCGCCCAGCGCGCTGCGGCTGAGCGACTTGAGGAAGCCGCCCTCCATCTTCGCGTCGAGGGTGACGCCGTCGCTCATGGCGGCCATGGCGCCGGCCTCGACCTTGACGTGCTCGGTGTTGGCGAGCGTGCAGCGGGCCACGGCGAACGACGGTGCGTGGCGGATGTCGACGAGCATGGTGTCCTCCTTCGGTGGCGGTGCGGCGGGGATGCCTATCCGGATGCGGCCTCGACGAGGGCGCGCAGGAGCGGCAGGTCGGCGGACGCACGGTCCGCGTGCACGGCATGCCATTGCCCGCCGAGCGCGCACCGGGCCTCCGGCACCTCGCAGGCCTCGATGACCCCGTCGTGCGCCCAGCCCGTGGGCACCGTCGTGCCGGGGTCGCCGACGGCCTGGTGGTGGGAGGAGTTGATGCGCATGCGGGTGGTGCCGTAGATGCCGGCGATCCGCGAGCCGTCGGCGAGGCGGACGTCGTGCTCGGTATAGGTGCCGGGGACCTCGCGGTGCGCGGTGCCGAAGCCGGCGGAGTCGAGGTCGGGGATGAGCGATCCGCCGTGGGCCAGGGCCCTGGCCTGCAGGCCGCGGCAGAGGCCCAGCGCGGGCAGGTCGCGGGCGCGGGCGCCGTGCCACAGGAGGACCTCGTAGG
>JBJTJS010000337.1:0-3106 GCA_046096085.1 bacterium | reverse complement strand
GGCCCGGCTCCTGCTCGCTCACGAGCCCCACCGTACCGGGGCCGGTGCCTAGGGCATGCGCCACTCGACGGTGCTGTCGAAGTCCCGCATGCCCCGGGCGCGGTACGTCGCCAGCGCCGCGGGATGGTCCAGGTCGCAGGTGTGCACCCACACCCGCCGCGTGCCCTCCAGCGACCACGCCTGGGCCAGGACGGCCGCGAGCCACCAGGGGCCGAGCCCCCGGCCCTGGAAGCCTGGGAGCAGGCCAAAGTAGGCGATCTCGACCTCGCCCCCGGGCTGCTGCTCGAGTTCGGCGTAGCCCGCCGTCTCGCCGTCGAGGGTGCACACGAGGAGTCGGTACTCGGGGCGGTCGACCCACGTGCGCCACTGGTCGGGGCCCCAGTCGAGGCGGTCCACCCAGTGCCAGTCCGCGCCCACCCGGCGGTAGAACGACTCCGAGGACTGCGGGGAGGGCTCGCGCACGATCTCCATGCCGGCGCCGGGGGGCCGCGACGCGGGGACGAGCTGGCCGGGATCGGTCATCTCCAGCGAGGTGACCTCGACGGCGACGGCCCCGTCGGCGGGACCCGGGAGGAGACGCATGGCCGAAAGCGTGCCATAAGCGACCGGCGAGGCGCTTAGATGGCGACGTGGACGACAGCCTCCTCGTGGACCTCTCGCGCCTGCAGTTCGCGATGACGACGCTCTACCACTTCCTCTTCGTCCCGCTCACGCTCGGCCTCGCGCCGTTCGTCGCCCTCATGGAGACCCTCCACTGGCGGACCGGCCAGGCGAAGTACCGCAAGCTCGCCCGCCTCTTCGGGTCGCTGCTGGTCATCAACTTCGCGATGGGCATCGTCACGGGGATCGTCCAGGAGTTCCAGTTCGGGATGAACTGGTCGGTGTTCAGCAGGTTCGTCGGCGACGTCTTCGGGGCGCCGCTGGCCATGGAGGGCCTCCTCGCGTTCTTCCTCGAGTCGACCTTCCTCGGGCTGTGGCTCTTCGGGCGGGACCGCCTGCCGCGGGGGGTCCACGTCGCCTGCATCTGGCTCTTCGTCGCGGGCACCTGGGCCTCGGCGTACTTCATCATCGTCGCCAACTCGTGGATGCAGCACCCCGTCGGCTACGAGATCGACCCGCTCACCGGCAACGCGGTGCTCAACGACATCGCCGCCGTGCTCTTCCAGCCTTTCGCGGTCCTCGCCTACCTGCACACCGTGCTCGGCGGCCTGCTCGCAGCCAGCGCCTTCGTCTTCGCGGTGGCGGCGTACCACCTCAAGCGCCGCCAGCACGTCGAGGAGATGCGCTGGGCGTGGAAGTCCGCGATCGCCATGGGACTCATCGCCGCGACCTGCCAGGTCTTCGTCGGCGACATCCTCGGCGTGATGGAGACGCAGGTGCAGCCGATGAAGATCGCCGCGGGCGAGGCGCTGTGGGAGACCGCCGGCCCATGCGCCGGGCTGGCGATCGTCGCGATCCCCGACCAGCAGGCTCGCGACAACATCTGGGAGCTCGACATCCCGTGCCTGCTCTCCCTGGTGGCGACCAACTCCCTCGACGGGATCGTGCAGGGCGCCAACCCGCTCGAGGAGCAGTACGAGGAGACCTACGGACCGGGCGAGTACACCCCCAACGTGTGGATCGCCTTCTACGCCTTCCGTCTCATGATGGGCTTCGGCCTCCTGGCGTCGGCCTGGATGGTCGTCGCCTGGTGGCGCACGCGCAAGGGCAGGCTTCCGGAGGGCCGCCTGTTCTGGGCGATCTCGATCTGGGTCGTCATCGGCCCGTGGCTGGGCAACATGTTCGGCTGGATCTTCACCGAGAACGCACGGCAGCCCTGGGTCGTCTACAACCTCCTCAAGACCGAGGATGCGGTCTCCAACATCTCGGAGTACTTCCTCTTCATCAGCCTGCCGGTGTTCTTCCTGCTGTACGGCGCCTTCGCGGTGGTGGAGTTCATCCTGCTGCGCAAGTACGCCATCGCCGGGCCGCCGGAGGACCACGTGCCCATGGCCGGCGAGCCCGCCGGGTCCCTGCCGAAGCAGGTGGTGTGAGTGGGCCTCCCCGAGCTGTGGTTCATCATCATCGCGATCCTGTGGACCGGGTTCTTCTTCCTCGAGGGATTCGACTTCGGGGTCGGCATCATCGCCCGCTGGCTCGGCGCCGATGAGTCCGAGCGCACCCAGATGCTCGCGGCCATCGGCCCGGTGTGGGATGCCGACGAGGTCTGGCTCGTCACCGGCGGCATCGCGATCTTCGCGGCCTTCCCCGCCTGGTACGCCGCGCTCTTCCCGGCCGCGTACCTCCCGCTGCTCCTCGTGATCGTCGCGATCATCGTGCGGGCGGTCGCCATCGAGTACCGCTCCAAGCGCCCCGGCCAGAAGTGGCGGTCGCGCTGGGACTCGGCCGTGGCGGTGGCCTCGCTCCTCCTCTCCTTCCTCTTTGGCGTCTTCTGGGCCGGGATCGTCCACGGCATCCCGCTCGCGGCGGACGGGCAGTTCGTGGGCCAGAGCCTGCTGTCGTTCATCAACGCCTACTCGGTGCTCGGCGGCCTCACGGTGCTCACGTTCTCGCTCGCCCACGGCGCGACGTTCCTGGCCCTCAAGACCACCGGCGCGGTGCGGGCGAAGAACGAGTCCTGGGCGCGCCGCTTCGCCGTCGTCGCGGGCGCCCTCATGACGGCCTTCGCGCTGTGGACCTACTGGGCGTACGCCCAGGGCAATGCGTCCGCCCTGCTCATCGGGCTGGTCGCGGTCCTCGCCATGCTCGTCGCGCTTGTCGCGAACTCCCGCGTGCGCCCGTTCGTGGCGTTCTGGGCGCACGGGGTGGCGATCGCCGCGTTCGTCGCCCAGATGTTCGTGGCGCTCTACCCGAACGTCCTGCCCAGCACGCTCAACCCGGCCGACAGCCTCACGGTCCAGGGTGCCGCGGCGAGCCCATACTCGCTCACGATCATCACGGTGGTGGCCGTCGTCATGCTCCCGATCGTCATCGGGTACCAGGCGTGGTCCTTCTGGGTGTTCCGGCGCCGGATCACTCCTGAGGAGGCGGCGGAGGCCTACACCTAGCCGTCAGGCCACCGCGATCTCCCGCAGCCCCTCGACAAGGCGGTCGACGTCGTCCTCGC
>JBJTJS010000336.1:0-7160 GCA_046096085.1 bacterium | reverse complement strand
ACTACTACAACCCGAAGTACGCCTTCGGGCGCCCGTCCGACCAGACCGCCGACCTCCTGCTCGCGATGCGCCTGCCCTTGGCGCTGCGCCGCATGATGTTCAAGGCCACCCTACGCCTCACCGTGGGCGACTTCGAGAAGTTCGGGCTGCGCAAGCCCGACCACGAGTTCTTCGAGACGCACCCCATCGTCAACCAGCAGCTCGTCTACTACGTCGGGCACGGGGACATCCAGCCGAAGCCCGACATCGAGCGCTTCGACGGCTCCACCGTCCACTTCGAGGACGGCTCCAGCGCGGAGATCGACACCGTCGTCTTCTGCACCGGCTACCTCGCGCACTTCCCCTTCCTCGACGATGCGTTCCTCAATCCCGACGGGGACCACCCGGTGCTCGCCCGGCAGATCTTCACCCCGGCCACGCCGACCCTCGCGGTGTCGGGTCTCATCCAGCCCGACAGCGGGCAGTGGACCATCGCGCACTGGCAGGGCATGCTCATCGCCACCTACGCCGCCATGCGGGCGCAGGATCCTCAGACCGCGCAGGCCTTCTACGAGCGCATGGTCGCCGAGACAGGCGTGCGCTTCACCGGGGGCACCGACTACAAGGACTCGACGCGCCACTACTACGAGATCGCGCACCAGGAGTACCTCCGCGCGATCGAGGACGACCTCCGCGAGCTCGAGTCGATGACCCCGGCACTGGCCCGATGAGCAGTCGCCGCCGAGCGTCCAAGGTGATGCGCCTGTGGGACTGGTCCGTCCCGCCCACGAGCGCCCATCGCGAGGTGCTGTCGATCGTCCCCGAGGGCTGGCATGACCAGCCCCGCTCGTCGCGCAAGCCCCCTCTCCTCTTCGTCCACGGCATCGCCCACGGCGCCTGGTGCTGGCGGGAGCACTGGATGCCGGCGGCGGCCGAGCGCGGCTTCCCCGCGTACGCCGTCTCCCTGCGCGGCCACGGCGACTCCGGAGGCCGCAAGCGCCTGGGCCGCACCCTCCTGCGCCACTACGTGCACGACGTGATGCAGACGATCACCGAGCTCCCGCAGCCGCCGGTGCTCGTCGGCCACTCCATGGGCGCCCTCATCGCGCAGCTCGTCGCCGATCGCTATCAGCCCCGGGGCCTCGCCCTGCTCACGCCCGCCCCGCTCCAGGGCGCGGCGTACATGGTGCCGAGGCTCCTGCGTCGCCGTCCGCGCGACGCCGCGAAGGTCCTCGCCGGCGGGACGCTGCCGCTGCGCGCCGACCAACTGTTCACCGGCCTTGACGCGACCAGCGCGGAGCGCTACGTCGACCGCCTCGGCAAGGAGTCGCCGTGGGCGCAGTACGAGCTCTTCGTCCCGCACCGCATCGGCCCGGTGCGCTGCCCCGTCCTCGTCGTCGGCACCCCTGACGATCGCGTCGTCGACATCAAGGCCGTGGAGACGACGGCGGCGGCGTACGACGTCGATCCGGTGTGGCTGCCCGGGATCGGGCACGACCTCATGCTCGACGCCGGGTGGGAGAAGGCCCTCGGCGTCCTGCTCGACTGGGCCGATGAGTACTGCGTCGGCCGCGGACGGGTCGTGCCATGACGCACGCCGACCCTGCCCTCGCCGCACAGTTGCAGGCGTGCCTCACCGCCTACGACATGGACCGCACGCCGGACCCTGCCACCGAGCGCGCGGCGGTCAAGGCCACCCTCGACCTGCTCACCGCGAAGGCCCCCGGGAAGGCCGTGGAGGTGCGGGTGCCGCCCTACGCGGCCGTCCAGGCGGTGGAGGGGGTGCGGCATCGGCGCGGCACCCCCGCCGCGGTCGTCGAGGCCGACCCCGAGACCTGGCTGCGGCTGGCGACCGGTGCCCTCGCCTGGGGCGAGGCCGTCGCCTCGGGCAAGCTGCGAGCGAGCGGGGAGCGCAGCGACCTGTCGGGGTACCTCCCCCTCGCCTAGTCCCGGCTTTACCCCGTGATATCACTTAGGGTACCCTAACTTAGGCTTGCCTAAGTAGCCGCTGTCCGCGTCCTGCGTTGCCCAAGGAGTTCTCGGTGTTCCTTCCCGCTCGTGCTGTCCTCACCCGCCCGGTCCTCGCTCGGCCGCTCCTGGCCCTCGGGGCCGCCGTCGCCGTGGCCGCGACCCTCGCCGCCTGCGGCGGCTCGACCTCCTCCGATGCGAGCGGGTCCTCCGCGGCCGACAGCGGCGGCCTCACCGTCTACTCCGGCCGGGCCGAGGAGCTCGTCGGCCCGCTCTTCGCGCAGTTCACCACCGAGACCGGCATTCCGGTGGAGGTCCGGTACGGCGACTCCGCGGAGCTCGCCGCCCAGCTTGTCGAGGAGGGCGACCGCACGCCCGCGCAGGTCTTCTTCGCGCAGGACGCCGGCGCCCTCGGTGCCGTGGCTGCGGAGGGACTCCTCGCGCCGCTGCCGGCAGACGCGGCGACCGCTGTGCCCGAGAACTACCGCTCCCCCGAGGGCACCTGGACCGGCGTCACCGGCCGCGCGCGCGTCATCGCCTACGACCCGCGCCAGGTCTCGGAGGCGGACGTCCCCGACTCCGTCTTCGACCTCACCGACCCGAAGTGGAAGGGCAAGGTCGGCATCGCCCCGACCAACGCGTCCTTCCAGGCGTTCGTCACGGCCATGCGCGTCGCGCAGGGCGACGAGGTGACCCAGCAGTGGCTCGAGGGCCTCGTCGCGAACGATGTCCAGACCTACGAGAAGAACGGCCTCATCATGGACGCCGTCAACTCCGGCCAGATCACCCTCGGACTCGTGAACCACTACTACCTCTACGAGATGGGTGCCGAGATCGGGCCCGAGAACGTCATCGCCAAGATCAAGTTCAGCAAGCCCGGCGACCCGGGGGCCCTGGTGAACATCGCCGGGGCGGGCATCCTCAAGGGCGCCGCCGGCAACCAGGACGCGGCCGCCTTCGTCGAGTGGCTCCTCTCGACCCCGACGCAGCAGTGGTTCGTGGACAACACCGGCGAGTACGCCCTTGTGCCCTCCGTCGCCGCCCGCGAGGGGCTGCCGCCGCTGGACTCGCTGCGCGGGCCGGACGTGCCACTGGCGGAACTCGCCGACCTCCCCGGGACCCTCGCCATGCTCGAGGACGTCGGGCTGCTCTGAGCCGGCGCACGCTGATGACCGACACCCTCCCCGAGGCTCGCGAGCGCGTCTCGCGACCCAAGCGCTTCCTCGGCTCGCCCCCGCGGCTGCTGCTCGCCGCGGGCGCGGTCACGGCAACGGTCTCGCTCATCCCCCTCGCCTACCTCGTCGTCCGCGTCGCGGAGGCCGGGCTCGCACGCATCATCGACGTGCTCCTCCGGCCGCGCACCCTCGAGACGGTCGCCACCAGCGTGTCGCTCGTCGTCGTGGTGGTCGTCGCCTGCCTGGCCATCGGCATCCCGACCGCGTGGATCCTGGCGCGCACCACGGTGCCGCTGCGCGCGATGTGGGTGGTGCTCGTCGCGCTTCCCCTCGCCATCCCGTCCTACGTGGCCGCCTACGCGTGGCTCGCCCAGTTCCCCTCGATGAGCGGATTCTGGGCGGCCGCGCTCATCCTCACGCTGGTGTCGACGCCGTACGTCGTGCTGCCCGTGACAGCGTCCTTCCGGTCGAGCGACCCGGCACTGGAGGAGGTGGCGCGCTCACTCGGCCGTGGGCCCCTGCGTGCCTTCCTCACCACGACGCTGCCGCAGGCGTGGCCCGCTGCCGCGGGGGGCGCGCTCCTGGTGGCCCTGTACGTGCTCTCCGACTTCGGCGCGGTCGCGCTGCTGCGCGTCGACGCGTTCACGCGCGTGATCTACGCGTCCTACCGGGCCAGCTTCGATCGCGTGTCCGCGGCGGTGCTCGCCCTCGTCCTCGTGGGGCTCGCCGCCCTCCTCGTCCTCGCCGAGCGCCGCATCCGCGGGCGGACCCGGCGCTGGCGCGTCGCCACCGGCACCCAGCGCGCTGCGGTCCCGGTGCCCCTGTCGCCACTGCGGAAGGCGGGTGCGCTCGCCTGGCTCACCGTGCTCACCGCGCTCGCCCTGGGCGTCCCACTCGTCTCGCTCGTCCTGCGGATGCTCGAGGGGTCGCGCAGCCCGCTGTCGTGGACCGAGCTCGCGGCCGCGGCGCTGACCTCCATCGGCGTCGCGACCGCCGGTGCCGTGCTCGCGGTGCTCCTCGCCCTGCCCGTCGGCATCCTCGCCGCGCGCTACCGCACCCGCGGAGTGCGCACCATCGAGACGGCGTCGTACTCCGGCCATGCGCTCCCGGCCGTCGTGATCGGCCTGTCGCTGGTGTTCCTCACCCTCTCGGTGTTCCCCGCGGCCTACCAGACCGTCTTCGTCCTCGCCTTCGCGTACGCCGTGCTCTTCCTGCCGAAGGCGATCGGCGCGACTCGCAGTGCGACCGCATCCGTCTCGCCGGTCCTTGAGCAGACCGCCCGCACCCTCGGCCGCGGCCCGCTGCGCGCCTGGTCGAGCACCACGCTGCGCCTCACCCTGCCCGGCATCGCCGCGGGCGGCCTCCTCGTGCTGCTCACCGCGATGAAGGAGCTGCCCGCGACGCTGATGCTGAGGCCCACGGGCCTCGACACCCTCGCCACCGAACTGTGGAGCCGCACGGAGATCGCCGCGTACGGCGCCGCCGCGCCGTACGCGATCGCGCTCGTGGTCCTCGCCGCAGTCCCGGCATGGCTGCTCAGCCGCACCATGCTCGCGTCGTCGGACGCGGGATAGTCGCGCATCCCGGATACGGTGGGGCGATGCAGGTAGAGGTCCGCGGTCTCGACGCCGGCTACGGTCCCGTCCCCGTGCTCACCGGGCTCGACCTCACCGTCCCTTCCGGCGCTCTGGCCGCGGTCCTCGGCCAGAGCGGTTCGGGCAAGACGACCCTGCTGCGCGCCCTCGCCGGGTTCCTGCGCCCGAGCGCGGGCACCATCCGCTTCGGGGATCGCATCGTCGTCGGCCCCGGCACCTTCGTCCCGCCGGAGAAGCGCAAGGTGGGGATCGTCCCCCAGGAGGGCGCGCTCTTCCCGCACCTCGACGTCACCCGCAACGTCGCGTTCGGGCTGCCGCGCGACTCGCAGCGCCGCGTGGACGAGGTCCTGGATCTCGTCGGCATGCGGGACTACGCCAACGCCCGGCCGCACGATCTCTCCGGCGGCCAGCAGCAGCGCATCGCGCTCGCGCGCGCCCTCGCTCCCGAGCCGGATGTGGTCCTGCTCGACGAGCCGTTCACGGCGCTCGACGCGAACCTGCGCCACCGCCTGCGCGCGGAGGTGCGCGACGTGCTGCGCGAGGTGGGCACGACCGCCCTCCTGGTGACGCACGACCAGGAGGAGGCGCTGTCGACGGCGGACCTCGTCGCGGTGATGCGCGACGGTCGGATCGTCCAGGTGGGCACGCCCCGGGAGGTGTTCGACGCCCCCGCCGACGTCGGGGTCGCGCGGTTCGTGGGCGAGGCCGTCGAACTTCCCGCGATCGGATCCTCCGCGGACCGCGTGTCCTGCGCCCTGGGCGATGTCCCGGTGCGCGGCGGGGCGGCCGGAGACTCGGTCGTCGTCCTGCGGCCGGAGCAGTTGGTGCTGTCGTGTCCCGTCCCGCCTCCGGTGGCCGGCGCCGAGGGCCGCCAGCAGCCCGGCCACGGCGTGGTCCGGGAGGCGTCGTACCACGGACATGACTCGGTGGTGCGGGTCGAGCTCGACGACGGCTCCGTGGTCCCCGTCCGGGTCCCCGGGGGAACACCGCCCCCGCTCCCCGGCGACGAGGTGGTCGTCGGCGTCACCGGATCGGGGCGCGTCTATCCGGCCTGAGCACGTCGCGATGCTGGGCAGGTCACGATTCGGACGCACCGCGTTCGGCCGTGCTGAACCGGACCGCGTCCCGCGGCTAGGGTGTGCCCAATGTCCGACTCGTCCGGCCCCCCGGCCACCGCCATCCGCCTCACCGACCTGCGCAAGTCCTTCGGCGACGTCGTGGCGGTCGACGGGGTGAGCCTGGAGGTCGCGGACGGGGAGTTCCTCACCCTCCTCGGCCCCTCCGGATCGGGCAAGACGACGGTCCTGCGCATGATCGCCGGCTTCGAGCAGCCCACCTCGGGCACCATCGAGCTCGCCGGGGTCGACGTCACGCGCGTCCCCCCGTACAACCGGGACGTCAACACCGTGTTCCAGGACTACGCCCTCTTCCCCCACATGGACGTCCTCTCCAACGTCGAGTACGGCCTCAAGGTCAAGAAGGTGCCCAAGGCCGAGCGTCGCGCCCGCGCCGAGGAGGCGCTGGCGACGGTGCGGCTGGAGGGATACGGCGCGCGCAAGCCCAGCCAACTCTCCGGCGGCCAGCGGCAGCGTGTCGCGCTGGCACGCGCACTGGTCAATAGGCCCCGGGTGCTGCTCCTCGACGAGCCGCTCGGCGCGCTCGACCTCAAGCTGCGCGAGCAGATGCAGGTGGAGCTCAAGGAGATCCAGCGGGCCGTCGGCATCACCTTCGTCTTCGTCACGCACGACCAGGAGGAAGCGCTCACGATGTCGGACCGCATCGCGGTCTTCGAGGTCGGCCGCATCGCCCAGGTAGGGACCCCAACGGGGGTCTACGAGCATCCCGCGACGCCGTTCGTGGCGGGCTTCGTCGGCGTGTCCAACCTTCTCGCCGAAGGCGTGGCCGCCGCGGTCCTCGGCCGGGAGGGCATCTGGTCGGTACGGCCGGAGAAGATCCGCGTGATGCTCGGCGCGCCCTCGCCCGAGGACAGCGAGCGGGCCGCGGCCGGCGTCATCCGCGAGGTCGTGTACGTCGGGATGTCGACGCGGTTCATCGTCGACCTCGACGCCGGCGCCACGCTCATCGCCGTCCAGCAGAACTCTCACGCCACCTCGTCGGAGCTCGGCTCCATGCGTGGGCAGCGCGTGACCTTGATGTGGAACACCGAGCATGAGGTCCCCGTGGGCTCGTGATCGGCGTTCGCAGGACCGCTGCCAACCGGAGTGGTCCACCTAGGAGAAGGAGGAGCAGGTGCATGCATCGCGTCTGCTAACGATGGTGGCCGCCGGCGGAGCCGCGGCCCTGGTACTCGCCGCCTGCGGCGGCGGGGGGAGCAGCACCAGCAGCAGCCGTGCGGGGGGGGCCGGCGCCCCCCCCGCGGGTGGGACCGTTGGCGGAGCGGTGGGCGGCGGCGCGGGGGAGCTCAAACTCCGAGCGTGGCCGG
>JBJTJS010000335.1:0-3718 GCA_046096085.1 bacterium | reverse complement strand
GGCCAGCAGCTCCGCCCCGACCCGGCCCTGCGGCCCCTCCCGGGCATCCCCGCCGGCCCGCACCTCGCCGGGCCCGCTCCGCGTCGCGACGTCAGCGACGGCCTGCCCGAGCAGCTGTCGCAGGTCCGGATCGACCTCCTCGACCCTCCGCCGCCCCCCGCAGGGCCGTAGCGCGCCCTGATCAGCGCGCGGTGATGCTCGGGATGTCCTCGGGCACGTAGCCGGCCGCACCGCGGTCGACGACCAGGCCGACGTTGTTGGTCTCCATCTGCCGCCCGTACGGCAGCCGGTCGACGCTGCCGATGAGGAGCGTGCCGTGCGTCGCGATGGCCGACGCGGTCTGCTGGATGGTGAGCCCGTCGATCCCGTCCTCGCCCGCCATCACGTGCTGCGGGAAGACGATCCCCCAGCGCTGCCAGCCGTCCCCCGGGCCTTCCCGAACTCCCACCCCTCGGTGCCCTCGACACGCCCCTCGCCGCCGACACGTCCTATCCGCCGTCCGCTTCGCTGGAACTCCTCAACCAGCCACGGCTACCGGGCCAGGTGACGATCACGGTCACCTCCAGCAAGGGCGGCTCCGGCAAGTCCACCGCCTCCATCCTTCTGGCGGCCTCCATCGCCCGCGCCTCCCAGGAGGCGGGCAAGCCCCTATCGGTGTGCCTCATCGACCTCGACACCCGCGACGGACAGGTGGCGTCACTCATCGGCACCTTCATGCCCACTGCGCTCAACATCCGGGTGCAGCCGGTGTGGGATGAGGAACGGATCCGCCGCAACGTCGTCCACGCCGGGGACCTCGGCATCGACACGATCCTGGCACCCATCCGGCCCCGGACCGCGGACACCGTGGGCCCGGAGTTCTACCAGGTCATCGTGCGCAGCCTGCAGCGCATGTTCGACGTGGTCGTCATGGACACATCGGTTCAGTACCTCGACCCGCTCATCTCCGACGTCGCGCTGCGCGAGGCCGACGAGGTCCTCTTCGTCACGACGCTCGCATCCACAGCGGTACAGGGCATGGCACGCGCCCTCCGCGAGATCACCGCGCCGGTCGACGAGTCCGGCCTCGGCGTCCCGCGCGAGAAGATCGGCATCATCGTCAACCAGTCCGTGGCCAACGTGGGCATGGAGCGCGAGCAGGTCCTCGCCGCGGGCCTCGGGGTCCCCGTCGTGGGGGTCATTCCCCTGGCCACCAAGGACGTGCTCACTGCGACGAATCTCAACCGCATGCACGAACTGCTGGACCATCCCCTCGTGGGACCGGCGTACGTGCAGCTGGCCCGGGCCTGCCTCCCCGGCCGCGACCTTGCCGACTGGACCGCCACTCCCGACGGGGACACATCAGGTGCTGCCGATGTCCCGTCGCCCAACGGGCAGGCCGAGGACGCCGCTCCCAGCGACGACGGCTCCCGCAAGCGCGGGCTCTTCCGGCGCGGATGAACCCGGTGGCACCCTCCTCCTCCGGCGAGGCCGCGCCCGACATCGCGGCCGCCCTCCTCGACACTGCCTTCGCGACCGTGGCTCTCCACCAGCGACTGACGCTCGACGAACTCGCGGGCGGCACGCGAGACCGGGACTTCCCGGCGCGCTCGATGCAGACGCCCGGCTGGTTCTCCGCGGCCGCGGCGAGGACCTCTCGACTGGCCGAGATGGCACCCGAACTCGCGGCCACCCCGGCCGACCACGGCCGCCTCGACCTCATCCACATGTACGCCCCCGAACTCGACACGGTCGAGGTGGACGAGCCCCTCCCGTCCGTGGCCCCGGCGGTCCCGGCGGCGGTCGACAGCGACGCGCGCCGCCGCCTCCTCGCCGAACTGCGGGATATCGACACCTAGTCGGGGCGTACCCTGCCCACGTGACCGACGACGGGGCCGCGCCCGAGGCGGAGAGCCCGTACGGCGACCCCTGGACCACGAAGTTCTACCCCGAGGGCACGCCGGCCTGCGAGCGGGTCGTGCTCTTCTCCGACGGCGTCTTCGCGATCAGCCTCACCCTGATGGCCGCCGCGGTCACCGTGCCCGCCGTCAAGGACTCTGCCTCGTCGAGCGACATGCTCAACGCCCTGCTCAACAAGCAGGGGTCGCTCTTCGCCTTCCTCCTCACGGCCCTGTGGGTCGCGTTCTACTGGAAGGCCAACCACCGCTTCGTCACCACGCTGCGCGGCATGAGTTCCCGCTACATCACCGCGACGCTCGTGTACCTCATCATGATCGCCCTCCTGCCGCTTCCGACGGGAACGCTCGGAGAGCACTGGAACCCGGTCGCCCTCGTCTTCTTCCTGCTCTACCTGTGCATGGTGAGCGCGATGGAGGCGGTGCTCATCGGCGTCGCGATCAAGGACCGCCTCTACGTCCGGGCGCTGGACGCCCAGGAGCGCAAGCGCTACCTCTACGGCTCCCTCAGCCCGGTGTGCGCCGGTGTCATCGCCGCACCCATCGCCCTGCTGCCGATCGGCCCCACCCCGGCAATGGTGCTGTCACTCGTCACCATGGTCGTGCTCGCCCTGACCTTCGGCGCCCTGGTGCGCCGTCGCTACCCCGTGGACCTCTGAGCTCCCGCGTAGCGCAGCAACTCGTCGTACTTGGGGCTTCCGTCCTGCTCGGGAAACTCCAGCGCGCCCCACGACCCATAGCCCGTGTACGGCCCGACATCGGTGAAGTGCACGAGCAGGGCCCCGTCGGTGATCTCCGCCCAGCGGCGCAGGTACGTGCGGTACGCCGCCCCCATCCCCGCGGAGCGGTTCACTGAGACGAAGAGATCGGTGAGGGCGTCGTTGTCGGGGTCGCCCGCAAGGTGCTGGCCGGCCTCGTAGGCCACGAGTCGCTTGCCGAACGACCGGGCGAGGCCCACGTGGGCGGTGATCCACGGCTCCACCTCCTCGACCTGGGCACGCCCCAGCGCCGCGAGGATCTGGCTGGGCGTCCGGGCGGCGATCTGCGCGGCCTCGCCGGGGTCGTACGGATTCGCCCCCGGCATGCCGAGGTAGGGCGCGATCGCGATCTCGTCGGCGGAGTCCGCGGCGTCGGCATGGGTCAGCCGCTGCTCGAGCACCCACGCGTTGGCCGCCTGCCCGGCCATCACGCGCACGTACTCGCGCCCTGCCCCGCCGATGACCTGCGCGTCCATGACCCGGCCCACGGCGCGCATGGCCGCCACGTGCCGCCGGGCGTGCAGGATCTGCAGGCCGAGGAACTCGTCTCCCCCGCCGAGTCCCGCTTCCCGCGCGGCATCGGAGAGGTCGCGGAAGGCGCGGAAGGTGGGATTCCAGGTCTCGTTGCTGAACTCGTAGCGCGGCGTGAGCCCGGGCTCGAGCCGCTGGGCCACGACTCGGGCGTGGCAGGAGACCCAGGTCGAGGTCGCCTCGTGGGGGATGGTGAACCACGGATCGGCGTCTAATTCATTCGCCAGGTCCACCATGGCCTCGGCGCTGGCTCCCCGCGAGGTCCCCTGGGAGTAGTGATTCCCGCGCACGCGCGACCCGCAGGTGAATCGACGCTCGGGGTCGGACAACGTGGAGTTGGTGCGCTGCCAGTCCATGAAGCGCAGGACGTCGTACGGCTGCAGTTGCGCGAGGTACTCGGCTCGGAAGATCTCGCCGGACTCGGCTCCTGGCACGCGCACCCGGATCCCGCGCAGGGGGTCGCCGGAGTCGGTGGCGCGGATGTCCAGGACCACGGTGCTGGAGCCGTCGAGGGTGACGCCGCCACGACCGTCA
>JBJTJS010000334.1:0-4340 GCA_046096085.1 bacterium | reverse complement strand
ACCTTCCCGTTCAACCTCATCGTCGGCATTCCGCTGTACTTCGCCATCGCCCAGTTCCTCAGTCGGTGGATCTGAGAGGGAGAGACGTCATGACATCTCGCGGTCCCATCGTGTGCATCACCATCGTCGCCGAGGCACTGCTCGAGCGGCGCATCGTGGACGACCTCGCCCGCTGCGGCGCGCAAGGGTGGACCGCGATGGTCGGCCATGGGCCCGGTCCCGGACACCACGGAGTGTCCGGATTCGAGGGGGGCAATGTGCGGATCGAGACGCTCGTGGGCCCCGAAGCGGCCGAGCGCATCTGGGCGATCCTCGAGCAGGACTACTTCCCTCGCTACGCCGTGACCGCCTGGGAGTACGACGCCAGCGTCGCGCGCACCTCACGGTACGACGGCACGGCGGGCAGCGACTGAGCCCGGCTCAGACCTGCAGGGGCCGCAGCAACCCGGTCTTGACGTCGTAGACCGCGCCGCCTACCGACACGGTGCGCGGGAGCAGCGGGCTCGCCCGGAGCCGGACGACATCCTGTGCCAGGCCCTCGTCGACGAGGGCCGTGGTGCGGAACTCGATGCTGCGCGTGTCGACGCCGTAGTCCTCCCGGATTCCGGCGTGGATCTGGGCCTCCGTCGAGCCCACCATCCGGCACTCGGTGTGGGGCATGACGAGGATGCGGGTCACGCCGAGCAGGTACACGGCGAGGATGAGGGTGCGATGGACGTCCTCGGTGACGCGCGCACCGGCGTTGCGCAGGATCTTGGCGTCACCCGGTCTCATGCCGACCGCTCTCAGCGGGTCAATGCGCGAGTCCATGCACGTCACGATCGCCAGCCCCCGCGCGGCCGTGCCGGTGAGGTCGCTGCCACGGTAGGACGCGGCGTAGTCAGCATTCGCCTCGAGTACGTCGGTGAAGGACTCGATCGGGAAGCGCTTCGAGTCAGGCATGGGCGGTCCGCTCGCTGCGCGCGTGCGCGAGGAGGATCTCCCGCATCCCCAGGACGGGGGGCGACTGGGTCAGCAGCACCTCGACCCGGTCCCCGGTCACGCGAGACGGGTACGTGCGAAGCGCGGCTCCGGGCTGACCGAGGAGTTCCCCGGTGCGCAGGTCGTATCGCCACCAGTGCGAGGGACAGGTGATCACCCCATCACGGCATACGCCGCCCGCCAGGGACGCGCCGCGGTGCAGGCAGGCATTGTCGACGGCCGTGGGCCGGCCGTCCACCATCGCGACGAGGACATGGCGGCCCAATGCGGTGAGGGCGCGAGGGGAGCCGGTGAGCTCGCCCGTCGAGCCGGCGTCGATCCAGGTGGCGTCGTCGCTCATGGGGCCGGGGATCCGGGCCTGGGGCGCACCGCGGAGTACGGCTGGCCGCCGATCCCCCACTCGTCGGTGCTCACCTCGTAGATCGCCACGCGGATGCGCTCCAGGGGCACCTCGAGGCTCTCGGCCATGGCGTCGCTGAGGCTGCGGATCAGGGCGTGCTTCTGCTCGGTCGTCCGACCCTCGACGAGGGTCACCTGGATCAGCGGCATGGGACCTCCACGGTGCCGAGGCGATCGAAGCGTGCGACGACGACGTCGCCGGGGGAGACGGGCACCGCCTCGGTGAGCGCTCCGGACAGGATGATCATGCCTGCCTCGAGCCCCTCGTCGCGGCGGGCGTGGGCACGCACGAGCCACGCGACGGACGCCGCCGGGTGTCCCAGCACCGCGGCTCCGGCGGCGGTGGCGCGCAGGACGCCGTTGACCTCCAGCGTCACCCCGAGGAGCCGCAGGTCGATCCCGAAGGGGTCGACCAGCGAAGAGCCCGTGATGAAGCCGGCTCCCGATGCGTTGTCCGCGATGACATCCGGCAGCGTGAACGAGTAGCCCGCGAACCGGGAGTCCAGCACGTCGATCGCGGGCATGACGGCGCTCGTCGCCGAGAGGACGTCTGCAGCGGTGACATCCGGGCCGCTCAGCTCGTCATCGAGGAGGAAGGCGATCTCGGGCTCGCAGCGCGGCTGGATGTACCGGTCGCACCGAAGGGCCTCGCCTGGGTCCAGGCGCATGTCGTCGGTGAGCCAGCCGTACAGGGGCTCGGACACCTTCATCTGCCGCTGCTTGGCCTCGCTGGTGAGGCCGAGCTTGGCCCCGATGACCGAGGCACCCTGGCTGACGCGGTCATCGATGACCGCTGCCTGCAGGTCGTATGCCGTCGGCACGTCGAAGTCGCCGAGGTCCGCGGTGAGCGGGGTCGTGGCGGTCCGGGTCCGCACGGCCTGCGTCAGGCGGCCCACGGCGGCCGGAGCGTCGAGGGTCGTCATGAGGTCACCTCCTGCTCGGCGTGCTGGCGGGCGAGTTCGAGGGCGACGTCGATGATCATGTCCTCCTGGCCTCCCACGACCTGGCGACGCCCGAGCTCGAGGAGGATCTCCGACGTGGGCACACCGTAGCGTTCGGCCGCTCGTTCGGCGTGGAGGAGGAAGGATCCGTAGACGCCGGCGTAGCCGAGGAGGAGTCCGGCTCGGTCGATGACCTGCTGGCGGGGCATGATGGGACGGACGACGTCCTCGGCGACGTCCATGAGTGCCAGCGGGTCGACCCCGGTCTCGATGCCGTACTTCGTGGACACGGCGGCGAGGATCTCGGTGGGGCAGTTGCCCGCGCCTGCGCCGAGGCCGGCGGAGGTGCCGTCGAGGTTCTTGGCTCCTTCCTCGTAGGCCGCGATGGAGTTGGCCACGGCCATGGAGAGGTTGTTGTGGGCGTGGACGCCCAGGGGCACGTCCAGGGCCTTCACCAGGGCGCTGACGCGTCGGCGTACGTCCTCGACGGTCATGGCGCCGGCGGAGTCGGCGATGTAGACGGTGTCGGCGCCGTAGGACTGCAGCAGGAGGGCCTGTTCAACGAGGCCTTCGGGGGAGTTCATGTGGGCCATCATGAGGAACCCGATGGCCTCCATGCCGAGGTCCTTGGCGATCTTGATGTGCGGCTCGGTGATGTCCGCCTCGGGGCAGTGAACGGCGATCCGGGCGACCGAGACCCCGAGTTCGTTGACTTCGCGCAGGTCGTCGGCGAGGCCGATGCCCGGCAACATGAGGCAGGCGATCTGGGCGCGCTGCGCGGTCTGGCAGGCCTGGGCGATGAGCTCCTTCTCCGGAACGGCGGAGAAGCCGTAGTTGAAGCTCGACCCGCCGAGCCCGTCGCCGTGGGCGATTTCGATGACCTGCACGCCGGCCGCGTCCAGCCCGGCGACGATGCGGATGACGTCCTCGGCGTAGTACTGGTGGCTGATGGCGTGGGAGCCGTCGCGGAGTGTGGAGTCGATGAGCCGGTAGTCGGTGGAGGTGGTCGTGGTGCTCATGCGGTCTTCGCCTCCCGGTGGTCGGAGATGGCCTCGCCGACGCGCAGGGCGGCGGCGGTCATGATGTCGAGGTTGCCGGCGTAGGTGGGCAGGTAGTCGCCGGCGCCCTCCACCTCGAGGAGGCCCACCACGCGATGCGGGACGACGCCCGCGGGGGGGTTGTAGGGGCCCTCCTCGATGACGGGCTGGTTCTTCAGGCGGTATCCCGGGACGTAGGACGCGACGGCCTTCTCCATGTCGTAGACCGACTCGAGCACGGCATCGTGGTCGGTGCCCTCCGGCAGTGCGCCGAACACGGTGTTGCGCATGATGATCGGCGGCTCGGCGGGATTGAGGATGATGATGGCCTTGCTCTGCTCGGCCCCCCCGATCTCGCGCAGGGCGGTCGAGGTGGTCTTGGTGAACTCGTCGATGTTCTGCCGCGTGCCGGGGCCCGCGGACTTCGACGACACCGTCGACACCATCTCGCAGTACGGCAGCCGCTCCACGGCCCGGCGGATCGCGTAGGCCATCGGAGTCGTCGCCTGACCGCCGCAGGTCACCATGTTGATGTTCGGGGCGTCGAGGTGCTCGGTGAGGTTCACCGCGGCGATCACCTTGGGGCCCCGGGCCGCGGGAGTGAGGTCCACCGCCGTGATCCCGGCCTCCTCATACTTGCGGTGGTAGCGCACGTGGACGTAGGCGCTCGTGGCATCGAAGACGACATCGAAGTCGTCCGCGTGATCCAGGACCCAGTCCGGTCCCTCGTGGCTCGCCTCGACGCCCAGTATGCGGGCACGGGCAAGCCCCTCCGAATCCGGATCGATGCCGACGAGCGCACCCAACTCGAGCTTGTCGCTCCGCAGCATCTTGATCATGAGGTCGGTACCGATGTTCCCGGAGCCGACGATGGCGCAACGCAGGGACATGGAGCGTCCTTCCCGGGTCAGCTGACCCGAAGGGTGATGGGGCCGAGTCGGTCGAAGTCGGCGCGGAAGACGTCGCCCTGGGAGAACGGGAC
>JBJTJS010000333.1:0-5374 GCA_046096085.1 bacterium | reverse complement strand
AGCCGCCCACCAGCCGCGAATTCCTGCCCGAAAACGCGGCTCACGGGCGGCCAAGTCGAGAAAGGACCCTCAGGAGACTCGGCCCTGCTCCTCGGCCCAGCGCTCGGCGTACCAGCCCCCCTCGACCAGCAGCTCCCCATGGGTCCCCTGGGCGAGCACGCTACCCCCCTCGAGGACGTAGATCCGGTCCACCGTCTCCAGGCCGCTGAGCCGGTGGGTGATGTAGACGGTCGACCTGCCCCGCGTGGCCTGCAGCAGGTCCGCCGTGAGCGCATCCGCGGTCTGCGGGTCCAGGTGCTCGGTGGGCTCGTCGAGGACGACGATCGGGCGGTCGGACAGCAGCAGCCGCGCGAGCGCGAGGCGCTGTCGCTCGCCCCCGGACAGAGTCGAGCCCCGCGGTCCGAGTTCCGCGTCGAGGCCGTTGGGGAGATCCGCGAGCCAACCTCCGAGGCGCACGCGTTGGAGGACCTCGAGCAGGTCGTCGTCGGTGGCATCGGAGCGGCCGAGTCGGAGGTTGTCGCGCACGGTGGTGTCGAAGACGTGGGCGGACTGCGTGAGCAGCGTCACGGCGCGGCGAACGTCATCCCCGGCGAGCTCCCGGAGCGGCGCTCCCCCCAGCTCCACCGTGCCGTCGTCGTACGCGAGGAAGGCGAGCAGCACGGCCGCGAGGGTGGACTTGCCCGATCCGCTGGGCCCCACGACGGCGATGCGCTCGCCGGGTTGGAGGGTCATGCTGATCCCGCGCAGCGTCGGCGGCGCCTGCGGGTCCCAGCGGGCGACCACGTCGTGGCACTCCAGGGCGGCGGGAGTCGCGGGCAGGGGGTGCGGCCGCGCAGGCTCCTCGACGGGCGGAGGCGCGTCGAGGACGTCGTCGAGCCGCCGGGCCGCGGCCTTCACGCGCTGGTAGGCCAGGGCGGAGTTGGGCAGGGACGAGATCACGTCGTACGCCGCCAGCGGCACCAGGGCGGCCACCGCGAGCCAGACCGGCGCGAGCCGGCCCGAGGTCACCGCGGGGATCGCCAGGACCAGGGAGCCGATGACGGCCGCCCCCTGGACGAGCACCGATATCCCGACGCCGAGCCCCAGTCCGGCCGACTCGCGGCGGGCCGCCACGGTGAGCTCGCGGTCCAGGACGCCGACGTGGGCGACCGCCGCGTCCACCGCGCCGAAGGCGAGGAGATCCGCGCACCCGTCGAGGTCGCCGACAACCGCGCCGGAGAGCCGTCCGCGCAGCGGAGCGATGCGGGCCTCCGCCCGGGCGGCGATTCGCGCAACGATCCACGGGACCACCACGAGTCCGGCCAGGAGCGCAAGGCCCACGACGACGCCCGAGCCGGGAACCAGCCACGCCATGAACGCCACCGTGCCGACGCTCACCAGCGCAGCCTGCGCCCAGGGCAGCACGACGCGCAGGGGCAGGTCCATGGCGGCGTCGACGTCGGCGACGAGTCGCGCCAGCAGGTCGCCCCGCGAGAACCGGGCCAGCCCGACCGGCGCGAGGACCTCGAGCCGCTCGTACACGGCGACGCGCAGGCCCGTGAGCCCACGGAAGGCTGCGTCGTGGCCGACGATGCGCTCCACGTAGCGGAAGAAGGACCGGCTCAGGGCGAACGCGCGGACCATGACGGCGGCGACCGACAGCGCCAGGACCGGCGGCATCTCAGCGGCTCGGGAGATGAGCCAGCCGGACGCTCCCAGGAGGGCGACGGCGCTTGCCGCCGCAATGAAGCCCAGGAAGGCCGCGGCCGCAAGGCGACCGCGCTCCGGCCGCATCGCGGCCCAGAGCCTGCGCACCCCGGTGTCAGCCCCTGCGGCGGCGGGCATCAGAAGTCGCTCCCCGTGAGCGTCCCGCGCGTGGCGGACTGGGCCAGGGACTCCGCCGTCGCGAGGTCGCGATCCGGCCCGGCGTCCGCGGGCCCCGCGCCCCGACCGACGCGCACGACGATGTCGGCGATCTCGACGATCGCGGGCCGGTGGGCGACGACGATCACCACGGCTCCGCGGGCCCTCTCCCGCAGCAGGCAGTCGACGACCGCCCGCTCGGTGCGCCCGTCCAGGGCCGCGGTCGGCTCGTCGAGCAGGAGGACCGACGGAGTGCGCAGCAGGGCACGGGCGAGCGCGACACGGCGACGCTGGCCCGCGCTCAGTCCCCCGCCGTCCTCGGAGAGGACCGTGCCGAGGCCCTCGGGGAGCGACTCGATCTCCTCGAGCACGCCGGCGTCGGCCAGGGCACGGCGTACCACGTCCTCGTCGGCTCCCGGATCGCCCAGGCGCACCGCGTCGAGGACCGAGGGCGACGACGTCCCGGGGGCGATGAGGGCCGGCGACTGCGGCACCCACCCGATCATCGCGCGCCACTCCCGCAGTTCGATGTCCCGCAATTCGATGTCCCGCGGGTCAACGTCCGGTCCGGCAGCGGACTCGGCCACGAGTCGCACCGTCCCGCGGGAGGGTGCCGTGAAGCCCAGCAGCACCGACAGGAGGGTGGACTTCCCGCAGCCGCTGGCGCCGACGAGCGCGACGATGGTGCCCGGGGCCGCGACCAGGTCGGTGGGCTCGAGCGCGGGGACCGTGCGTCCCGGGTACGTCACCCCCAGGCCCTCGACCACGACCGTGCAGGGGGACGGCGGGGGAGCAGTCCCCCCCTCGGCGGGGCCGGTCTCCTCGAGGTAGTCGAACACCTGCTGGGCGGCCCCGAGGCCCTCCGCGGCGGCGTGGAAGTGCTGGCCCACGAGCCGGATCGGCAGATACGCCTCCGGTGCCAGGACGAGGACGAACAGGGCGGTGGAGAAGTCCACCTGGCCCTCGGCCAGACGCACGCCGATGGTGACGGCGACGAGGGCGACCGACAGGCTTGCCAGCAGTTCCAGGGCGAACGACGACAGGAACGTGATGCGCAGGACGCCCATCGTGGTCGTCCGGTATCGCTCGCCGATAGCCCGGATGGCCTGGGCCTGGAGCCGCGCGCGCCCGAGGACCTTCAGGGTGGGCAGCCCGGCGACGAGGTCGAGGAAGTGGCCGGACAGGCGGGCCAGCGTCGCCCATTGCCGGTCCACGCGGGATCGCGTGTAGAGCCCGATGAGGATCATGAACACCGGGATGAGCGGGAGTGTCACGGCGATGATGACCGCGCTCAGCAGGTCCTGCCCGGCGATGGTGAGGAGGACCGCGACGGGGACGATGACGGCGAGGATCAACTGGGGCAGGTACCGCGCGTAGTAGCTGTCGAGGGCGTCCACGCCACGGGTCACGACGGCCGCGATCGCGCCCGGCTCGCGCCCGGCAGGACCGGCTGGCCCCAGGCTCAGCACATGGGCGAGGGTGGCGTCGCGCAACTCCTCCTTGGCCCGCGCGGACGTGCGGTACGCCGCGGCCTCCGCGATCCACGACACCAGTGCCCGTGCGGCGACGACCGCCGCCAAGGCCAGGAGGAGGCCGGAGGCGGATGACAGGTCGGCCCGTCCCTGCGCCACATCGACGATGACGGCGGAGAGGAAGCGCGCCTGGAGGATCACGAGCACGGCGATGACGGCGCCGAGAACGACCGCCAGCACCAGGAAGCCCCGGGTGCTGCGCGCATAGCGCAGCAGGCGCGGGTCCAGGGGCCTCATATCGTCATTGTGGCGTCACCAACGTCGTCGCATGCGCGTGGCAGACGCTCGGGCGGAGGAAGGAGCGGCGCAGGTCCCCCCGGACGCGCCGCTCCTTCCGATCAGCCGCTGCGTGCGCCCATGCGCTCACAGCGAGACCTACCGGTTGCTCGCCTCTGCGAACCGGTCGTCCGCCCTGCCCGAGACCGGCTCCGGAGGGATCATCGACGTGCTGATCCGCTTCCGGAAGACCCAGTATGTCCATCCCTGGTACACCAGGACGATCGGGGTCATGATGAGGGCCACCACCGTCATCACGGTGAGCGTGTACTCCTGCGAGGACGCGTTGTAGACGGTGAGGTTGTACGCCGGGTCGAGCGAACTCACCATGACGTTCGGCCACAGTCCCACGAAGAGGGCCGCCACCGCCAGGGCGATCGTGAGCGAGGACAGCAGGAAGGCCCAGCCGTCGCGACCGCGCCAGGTCATGCCGAGGGCACCCAGGAACGACACGGCGGCCACGAGGACCAGCGGCAGGGTCACCCAGACATTGCCGGAGTAGGCCTGTGCCCACAGCAGCGCGGCGACGGCCACGAGAGCAGCAGCAATGCCGACCCTCATGGCCGCCCTTCGCGCCGCCTCGCGCACCTCGCCTCGGGTCTTCAAGGCCAGGTAGATCGCCCCCTGCGTGGTGAACACCAGGAGGGTCATGACGCCCAGGAGGAGGGAGAACGGATTGAGGAGGTCGAAGAAGGTCCCGGTGTAGTTGATGGCGCCGGCGTCGGTGGCGGGCGCCCCATTGATGGGCTCGAGCGGGGAGCCGCCCACGACGTTGCCGAAGGCAACCCCGAACAGCAGTGCCGGGAGGACGGAGCCGATGAAGATGCAGCGGTCCCAGCCGCGGCGCCAGGCGACGGAATCCCACTTGCCGCGGTACTCGAAGGCCACGCCGCGGACGATGAGCGCGAGCAGGATGACGAACAGCGCGAGGTAGAACCCGCTGAACATCGTGGCGTACCAGAGCGGGAATGCGGCGAACGTGGCCCCGCCGGCGACGAGGAGCCAGACCTCATTGCCGTCCCAGACCGGGCCGATGGTGTTGATCATGACCCGTCGGCGAAGGTCGTCGGTGCCGATGAAGGGCAGCAGGATCCCGACCCCCTGATCGAACCCGTCGAGGACGAAGTAGCCGATCCACAGGACGGCGATCAGGCCGAACCAGATGAGAACGAGCGTGTTGATGTCCATGTCGATGTCGTCCGATCAGTAGGAGATCAGTAGGCGAAGTAGAGCTCTTGGTCGGCCTCGGACTCCTCCGCGGCGACGGCATCGGCGTAGGGGTCCGGGGTCACGGTCTCCGGCGCGCCGCGCCCGATGTACGTGAGCAGGAGGCGCACCTCGATGATCGCGAGGATGAGGTACACCAACGTGAAGCCGATCATGGTGATCCACACCTCCGTCGCGCTCACGAGAGGCGACACGGCCGACGCGGTGGTCTGCAGGCCGAAGACGATCCACGGCTGGCGGCCCATCTCGGTGAAGATCCAGCCGAAGCTGTTGGCCGCGAGCGGCGCGAGCACGATCCCCGCCGCCGCGATGACGTACATGCGCGACAGGATCCCGTCCTTCGGGTCACGCCCGCCGCGGAAGCGCCACAGGCTCCACAGCGCGAACAGTGCGGCGAGCATCCCCAGCCCGATCATGAGCCGGAAGGACCAGTAGGTCACCGGGATGTAGGGCGCGTAGTTGCCCGGCCCGTAGGCCTCCTGGTACGCCGCCTGCAG
>JBJTJS010000332.1:0-26155 GCA_046096085.1 bacterium | reverse complement strand
GCATGATGTCCGCCGCGGCGGGCAGGCCGTGCCAAGGATCGGCCTCCGCGTGAACGGCGCCGAGGTTGCCCTGCCCGCTCCCGCCGAACTCCGCCGCGTCGGTGTTGAGGACCTCGTCCCAGCGCCCGGAGCGCGGCAGCCCGACGCGGTAGCCCGGCCGGGGCAGCGGCGACATGTTGACCGCGCACACGAGCGGGCGGCCCTCGTCGTCCCAGCGGATCCAGCTGAACACGTTGTTCATCGAGTCATTCGCATCGATCCACTGGAAGCCGCCGGGATCGTCGTCGCGCTGCCACAGCGCTGGCGTCTCGCGGTAGACGCGATTGATCTCGCGCACGGCCTTCTGGATCCCGGCGTGCTCGTCGAACTGCGTGAGCCACCAGTCCAGGCCGTCGTCGGCGCTCCACTCGCGGGACTGCGCGAACTCGCAGCCCATGAAGAGCAGCTTGCGGCCCGGGTGCGCCCACATGAAGCCGAGGTAGGCGCGCAGGTTCGCGAGCTCCTGCCACCGGTCCCCGGGCATGCGGGCGATGAGGGAGCCCTTGCCGTGGACGACCTCGTCGTGCGAGATGGGCAGCACGAAGTGCTCGCTGTAGGCGTACATCATCGCGAAGGTGAGCTCGTTGTGGTGGTACTGCCGGTAGACCGCCTCGCGGCGCATGTAGCTGAGCGAGTCGTGCATCCACCCCATGTTCCACTTCAGGCCGAAGCCGAGGCCGCCGAGGTAGGTCGGCCGCGTGACGCCGGGCCAGGCCGTGGACTCCTCCGCGATCGTGACGATGCCGGGGCACCGCTTGTACGCCGTCGCATTCATCTCCTGCAGGAAGCTCACGGCGTCGAGATTCTCGCGGCCGCCGTACTCGTTAGGCAGCCACTCGCCGTCCTGGCGCGAGTAGTCGAGGTAGAGCATCGACGCGACGGCATCCACGCGCAGTCCGTCGACGTGGTACTCCTCGAGCCAGAACAGCGCGTTCGACACCAGGAAGTTGCGGACCTCGGTGCGCCCGAAGTCGAAGACGTAGGTCCCCCAGTCCGGCTGCTCGCCGCGCCGCGGATCGGGATGCTCGTAGAGCGGCGTGCCGTCGAAGCGGGCCAGCGCCCAGTCGTCCTTGGGGAAGTGCGCGGGCACCCAGTCGATGATGACGCCGATGCCGGCCTGGTGCAGCCGGTCGATGAGGTAGCGCAGGTCGTCGGGGCTGCCCAGCCGCGAGGTCGGGGCGAAGTACGACGTCACCTGGTAGCCCCACGACCCCCCGAACGGATGCTCCGCCACGGGGAGGAACTCCACGTGCGTGAAACCCTCCTCGAGCACGTACGCCGTGAGCTCCTCGGCGAGGTCGCGGTAGGTCAGCCCCGGGCGCCATGAGCCGAGGTGGACCTCGTAGATCGACATGGGTCGCGCCAGCGGGTTCGACGCGGCCTTGTCGGCCTGCCACGCGCCGTCGGCCCAATCGTACGAGCTCGTGAACACCACCGACCCGGTCGCGGGGGGCACCTCGGTGGCGAACGCGAAGGGGTCCGCCTTGTCGCGCCACCGGCCGTCGGCCCCGAGCACCGAGAACTTGTAGACGACACCGTCGCCGATCGCCGGGATGAAGATCTCCCAGACCCCCGACGAGCCGAGACTGCGCATCGGATGGGCCAGGCTGTCCCAGTAGTTGAAACTGCCTGAGACGCGCACGCCGCGAGCGTTCGGCGCCCACACGGCGAACGAGACGCCCGTGACGTCGCCGTGCAGGCTCGGGTAGGTGCGCACGTGCGCGCCGAGCACCTCCCACAGTTGCTCGTGGCGTCCCTCGCCGATGAGGTGCAGGTCGACCTCGCCGAGGGTCGGCAGGAAGCGGTACGGGTCGTCGGAGGGGATGACGGTGCCGCGGTAGGTGACGTCGAGGGAGTAGTCGGGCACCTTCTTCACCGGGAGTACGCCGACCCACACCCCGCGGTACTCGTGCGCGAGCGGCACCCGGGTGTCACCCATCACCACCTCGACCGCCTCGGCCATCGGCCGCAGGGCGCGCACCGTGACGCCGTCCTTGCCCGGGTGAGGACCGAGGATGGAGTGGGGGTCGTGATGGGTGCCGTCGACGAGCCGGTTGAGCTCGTTGACGTCCACGGCCACGGGCTTGACTTTGCGTCCCATCACTGTCCTTTCGTCACGGCGATCCGGGCATGCGCACGCGCACCACGTGGGCGATGCGGTCGCCGGGGGTGAAGCGCACGTACGTCGCCCGGCCCCAGGTCCATGATTCGCCGGTGAGGAGGTCCTCGGCAAGGAAGAGGTCGTCGTCGGCAAGGCCGATCCTGGGCATGTCCCACCACACCGTGGTCTCCCGGCTCCAGAAGGGATCCAGGGTGCACACGACCAGGACGATGTCGTCGCCGACCTGCTTGGAGTACGCGATGACCTGATCGTCCTCGGGGTAGTGGAAGGCGAGGCTGCGCAGGTCCTGCAGCGCGGGCTGCTCGCGCCGCGCGGCATTGAGCAGGGCGAGGTACGGCGCCAGCGTCGCCCCGGCCTTGGCCGCCGCGTCCCAGTCGCGGGGGCGGTACTGGAACTTCTCGGAGTCGAGGTACTCCTCGCTCCCCGGTCGCGCGGGCTCGTGCTCGAAGAGCTCGAAGCCGCTGTAGACGCCCCACGTCGGGGAGAGGGTGGCGGCGAGCGTGGCCCGGATGGCGAACGCCGGCGGGCCGCCGCGCTGGAGGTACTCGGTGAGGATGTCGGGGGTGTTGACGAAGACGTTGGGTCGCATGTACGCCGCCGCCGGCCCGGCGAGCTCGGACAGGTAGTCCTCCAGGCCGTGCCGGTCGTTGCGCCAGGTGAAGTACGTGTAGCTCTGCTGGAACCCGACCTCGGCGAGCGCGCGCATCATCGGCGGTCGCGTGAACGCCTCGGCGAGGAAGATGACGTCGGGATCGGTGGCCCACAGTTCCCCGGTGAGGCGGTGCCACACCCACAGCGGCTTCGTGTGGGGGTTGTCGACGCGGAAGATGCGGACACCGAGCGACATCCAGTGCCGCACGACGCGCACGATCTCGGCGTACAGCCCCTCGGGGTCCTCGTCGAAGTACAGCGGGTAGATGTCCTGGTACTTCTTCGGCGGGTTCTCGGCGTACGCGATCGATCCGTCCGCCCGGGGCCGGAACCACTCGGGATGCTCGGTCACCCAGGGGTGGTCCGGCGAGGCCTGCAGCGCCAGGTCGAGGGCGACCTCGAGTCCGTGCCGCGCGGCCTCGGCGACGAACGCCGCGAAGTCGGCCTGCGTCCCGAGGTCGGGGTGCACGGCGTCGTGACCGCCGTCCGACGACCCGATGGCCCAGGGCGACCCGGGGTCTCCGGGCTCGGTCACCAGCGTGTTGTTGGGTCCCTTGCGGTGCGCCGTGCCGATCGGGTGGATCGGCGGGAGGTAGACGACGTCGAACCACATCGCCGCGATGTCGGGCAGGCGCTTCGCCGCGGTGGCGAAGGTCCCCGACCGGGCGGGCGCACCCGTGGCGCCCTCGCTGCGCGGGACGAACTCGTACCACGATCCGACGAGCGCGCGCCGGCGCTCGACACGCAGCGGCCACGGGCCGCACGTCGTCACGTGCTCGCGCAGCGGATGGTCGAGCACGATCGCGGACACCGAGGGGTCCTCGGCCGCGGCCAGGCGCACGGCCGGAGGGAGCGATGCCTTGCGCATGCGCGCCGCCGCGGCGCGCAGCGCCTTGCGGGCGTCACCGCTGCCGCGCGGCAGCGCGCGCGCGATCTCCTCGAGGATGCGCGCCCCCTCCTCGAGCTCGAGGTCGATGTCCTGCCCCGCCGGCACCTTGATGCCGGCGCGATGCGCCCACGTCGACCAGGGGTCGCCCCAGGCCTCGATCGTGAAGGCCCACTCGCCCTCGGCGTCGGGGTAGACGAGCGCGCCCCAGACGTCCACGCCCGTGCCGAGGTCCGCCATGCGGGTGCGCTCCTCGGAGCCGTCGGGTGCCCGGAGCACGACCTCGACCCCGAGGGCGTCGTGGCCCTCGCGAAAGGCGACGGCGCGGACGGGCACCTGCTCGCCGACGACCGCCTTGGCGGGCAGGCGGCCGCCCTCGACGACGGGGGAGACGTCGGTGATGGGGAAGCGGCCGCCCAGGGTCCGGGGCACGGAGGTTCCCGCGGAGATCCCCGCGGCGGGCCCGGTCACCCCGAAAGGGTATCGGGGCCCGGGCGATAGCGTGACCGCCGTGAAAGCGATCCGGCGTCTCACCGTCCGCACCGTCCTGCCGCCGGCCCTCGGGCCCCTGGTCGAGCTCGCGGAGAACCTGCGCTGGTCCTGGCACCCGCCGACCCGCGATGTCTTCGCCGCCCTCGACGACGCGGTGTGGGCCAGGGTCGACGGCAATCCGGTCCGCATGCTCGCCGAGGTCTCGCCCGAGCGGCTGGCCGAGCGGGCGGCCGACCAGGGGTACGTCGACTGGGTGCACCGCACCCGCGACGACCTGCGGGGGTACCTCGAGCGCGAGGCGTGGTTCCAGGCCCGCCCGGAGCCCGGCCCGCGCCGCATCGCCTACTTCTCCCCGGAGTTCGGCATCGCCGCCGCGCTGCCGCAGTACTCCGGCGGCCTCGGCATCCTCGCCGGGGACCACCTCAAGGCGGCCTCGGACCTCGGCGTGCCCATCCTCGGCGTCGGGCTGTTCTACCGCTCCGGCTACTTCCGCCAGACGCTGTCGCGCGAGGGGTGGCAGCTCGAGACGTACCCGGTCACCGATCCGCAGGAGATGCCCATCGCCCTGCTGCGCGAGGGGAGCATGGCGCCATCCGACGGCGACCCGGGCAGCCCCGTGCTCGTGCGCGTGGGCATGCCCGGCGGCCAGGTCCTCAGTGCGCAGGTGTGGGTCGCCACCGTCGGTCGCGTCCCGCTCCTGCTGCTCGACACCAACATCCAGGCCAACGACCCGTCGCTGCGCGAGGTGACCGACCGGCTGTACGGCGGCGGCAGCGACAACCGCCTCCTGCAGGAGGAGCTGCTCGGCATCGGCGGAGTGCGTGCGATCCGCGAGTACTGCCGGATCACCGGCACGGACGCCCCGGAGGTCTTCCACTCCAATGAGGGCCACGCCGGCTTCCTCGGGCTGGAGCGCATGCGCGAGCTCATCAGCGGGCCGGCGGCGCTGGACTTCGACTCGTCTCTCCAGGCCGTGCGCGCGGGCACCGTCTTCACCACGCACACCCCGGTGCCCGCGGGCATCGACCGCTTCCCGCGCGAGATGGTCGCGCGCTTCTTCGGCGGCGACAACGCCGTCCCGGGCATGCCGGTGGAGAGCATCCTGGCCCTGGGCCAGGAGACCTTCGAGGACGGCGACCCCGGCGTGTTCAACATGGCGGTCATGGGCCTGCGCCTCGCCCAGCGCGCCAACGGCGTGAGCCTGCTGCACGGGCAGGTGAGCCGCGAGATGTTCGCCGGGCTGTGGCCGGGCTTCGACCCGGACGAGGTGCTCATCACCTCGATCACCAACGGCGTGCACGCGCCGACCTGGGTCGCCCGCGAGGTGCTCGAGCTCGCCACGCGCGAGGTCGGCCCGGAGCTCGTCGAGGAGGCGCGCGGCTGGGAGGCGATCGGGCGCATCCCCGACCACGAGATCTGGCCGGTCAAGCGCCGGCTGCGCGAGGACCTCGTCCGCATGGCCCGCACCCGCCTGCGCGACTCGTGGCTCGCGCGCGGCGCCGCCGAGGCCGAACTGGGGTGGATCGACGGCGTGCTCGACCCCGACATCCTCACCATCGGCTTCGCCCGGCGGGTGCCGTCGTACAAGCGGCTCACCCTCATGCTCCGCGACCCCGTTCGGCTCCGCGAGCTGCTGCTGCACCCCGAGCGCCCGTTGCAGATGGTGGTCGCGGGCAAGGCGCATCCGGCCGACGACGGCGGCAAGGGGCTCATCCAGGAGCTCGTGCGCTTCACCGACGACCCCGAGGTGCGCCATCGCATCGTCTTCCTTCCCGACTACGACATCGGCATGGCGACCGTGCTGTACCCCGGCTGCGACGTCTGGCTCAACAACCCGATCCGGCCCCTCGAGGCGAGCGGCACGTCCGGCATGAAGGCGGCGCTCAACGGCGCGCTCAACCTGTCCATCCTCGACGGGTGGTGGGACGAGTGGTACGACGGCGAGAACGGCTGGGCCATCCCCACCGCGGATCGCGTCGACGACCCGGACCGCCGTGACGACCTCGAGGCCGCGGCGCTGTACGGACTCATCGAGCGGCATGTCGCGCCCGCGTTCTACCAGCGCGGCGACGACGGGCTGCCGCACCGCTGGATCGAGATGGTGCGGCACACCCTGGAGCACCTCGGCCCCAAGGTCCTCGCGAGCCGGATGGTCGGGGAGTACGTCGACCGGCTGTACGACCCGGCCGCGCAGGCGGCGCGCGCGGTGTCGGCCGACGACTTCGCGCCCGCGCGGGCCCTCGCGGCGTGGAAGTCGCGCGTCCGATCGGCCTGGCCCGGCGTCGCGGTCGAGCACCTCGAGGCCACGGGGGTGGAGGACGTCGCACTGCAGGGCTCGACCGCCGACCTCAAGGCATACGTCCGCCTCGGCGAGCTCACGCCCGATGACGTGCTCGTCGAGGTGCTGTCGGGCCGCGTCGACGCCGATGACCGCCTGTCGTCTCCCGACCGGACGGAGCTGAAGCCCGTCGAGGCCTACGACGATGGCAGGTGGAGGTACGAAGGGTCGCTCGCGCTCATGCGGACCGGGCCGTTCGGCTACACCGTGCGGGTTCTCCCGCGCCACGGGATGCTCATCTCTCCGGTCGAGATGGGTCTTGTCGCCTCCCCGGCGCCACCGTCGGCCGTGGGCGACACGCCCCTGCGCTAGCCCTCCGGTTCGCGCTCGTCGACGACGCGCAGCAGGACGACGCTGCGCGGCACGAGGTCGACCGTCGAGCCGGGGGCCAGCGGCCGTGGCTCGGGGTCGGTCCCGTCGCCGGGTCGTCCGGTGTCGAAGACGACCTCGTAGCGCCCGGCGAAGGGCTCCCCGGGCAGCACGAACGGCAGCGCGTCGTCGGAGGCGTGCAGGATCACCAGGAAGGAGTCGTCCGGGGCCGGCCGGGGCTCGCCCGGCACCGGGTGGAGGTCGCCGGAGAGGTACATCCCCAGCGTCTTGGTCTCCCAGGAGTGCCATTCGGCCTCGTCGAGCGGTGAGCCGTCGGGCCCGATCCACGCCAGGTCGGGCGCGCCGCCCTCGCGCACTGGGCGGCCGTCGAAGAAGAACCGCTGACGGAAGACGCGATGGTCGCGACGCAGCCCGATGACCATGCGCGCGAAGCCCAGCAGCTCCTCCTGCCAGGGCTGCAGGTCCCAGTCGAACCACGAGATCTCGTTGTCCTGGCAGTAGGCGTTGTTGTTGCCGCCCTGGGTGCGGCCGATCTCGTCGCCGCCCAGGATCATCGGGACGCCGGTGCTCAGCAGCAGCGTGGACAGCATGTTGCGTATCTGGCGACGGCGTACCTCGTCGATCGCCGGATCGTCGGTCTCGCCCTCGTGCCCGTAGTTCGCCGACCTGTTGTCGTCGGTGCCGTCGCGGTTGTCCTCGAGGTTGGCCTCGTTGTGCTTGTGCTCGTACGTCGTGAGGTCCCGCATGGGGAAGCCGTCGTGCGCGGTGATGAAGTTGATGGAGGCGTACGGCCGCCGCCCGTCGCCGGCGTAGAGGTCCGCGGACCCCGACAGCCGCCAGCCGAGCTCGCTCACGCCCGCCGCCACCCGCCAGAAGTCGCGCAGGCAGTCGCGGTACTTGCCGTTCCACTCCGTCCACAGCGTGGGGAACTCGCCGACCTGGTAGCCGCCGGGGCCGACGTCCCACGGCTCGGCGATGAGCTTGACGCGCCGCAGGACAGGATCCTGCTGGATGGTCGTGACGAAGGTCCCCAGCATGTCGACGTCGTGGAAGGACCGGGCCAGCGCCGCGGCGAGGTCGAAGCGGAAGCCGTCGACGTGCATCTCCTGCACCCAGTAGCGCAGGGAGTCCATCACCATCTGCAGGACGTGCGGGTTCGAGACGTCCAGGGTGTTGCCGCAGCCGGTGTAGTCGGTGTAGTAGCGGCCGTCGCTGAGCCGGTAGTAGCCGGCGTTGTCGATGCCGCGGAAGGACAACGTCGGCCCGAGTTGGTTGCCCTCCGCGGTGTGGTTGTAGACGACGTCGAGGATGACCTCCAGTCCGGCGGCGTGGAGGGTGCGGACCATCTCCTTGAACTCCCGAACCTGCTCGCCCCGGGCCCCCGAGGAGCTGTACGACGCGTGCGGCGCGAAGAAGCCGAGAGTGTTGTAGCCCCAGTAGTTGGTGAGCCCGAGCTCGATGAGGTGGACCTCGTCGACGAAATGGTGGGTGGGCATGAGCTCCACGGCCGTGACGCCCAGCGACGTGAGGTGCTCGACGACCGCCGGGTGCGCGAGACCGGCGTAGGTGCCGCGCAGCTGCTCGGGCACCCCCGGGTGGCGCATGGTGAGCCCGCGGACGTGGGTCTCGTAGATGATCGTGTGGTTCCACGGAATGTTCGGCGGGCGGTCGTCGTACCAGTCGAACGCGCTCGATACGGCGATGGACCGCGGCACGAAGGGAGCGGAGTCGGCGTCATTGCGGACGAGGTCGTCGTTACCGACGTGCCCGTAGATCGCCGGGTCGGCGACGAAGCGGCCGTCCAGGGCACGGGCGTAGGGGTCGGCGAGCAGCTTGGCGGGGTTCCACCGCTTGCCGCTGCCCGGGTCCCACGGGCCGTGGACGCGGAAGCCGTAGGCCGCTCCCGCGACGACGCCGGCAACGTGGCCGTGGAAGACGCCGAACGTCTGCTCGGGGAGGCGGACGCGGTGCTCCTGGCCGTCGTCGTCGAAGAGGCACAGCTCCACGGAGTCGGCCCCGGGGGCCCACAGCGCGACGTTGGCCCCGGCCGCGTCGAGGGTGACGCCGAGCGGATCCCACGCACCGGGGCCGTCGATCGCCCACTCCACGTCGGTTCCCTCCCTCGGCTGTGCCCCGAAGCCCTAACCTACTCTCCCGGAGACGCCCGGCGCGGACATCGCCCATAGGCTGCGGGTCGGAACGACGGCGGGCTCGCGGTCGATGACGGGAGGACAGCGATGACGGGTGAGTTCGTGACCGTCGACGTCGCCGACGGGGTCGGCACGATCCGCATCGACCGGCCCCCCATGAACGCCCTGTCAGTCCAGGTGCAGGAGGAGATCCGGGGGGCCGCGGACGAGGTCTCCCAGCGCGCGGACGTGCGCGCGGTCGTGTTGTACGGCGGCCCCAAGGTCTTCGCGGCGGGAGCCGACGTCAAGGAGATGGCCGACTGGTCCTTGACCGACGCCCTGGCCCGCTCAGCCCACCTGCAGTCCGCCTTCACGGCGGTCGCCCGCATCCCGCAGCCCACGCTCGCCGCGGTCGCCGGCTACGCGCTGGGGGGCGGGTGCGAGCTCGCGATGTGCTGCGACTTCCGGGTGGCCGGGGACAACGCGCGGCTGGGCCAGCCCGAGATCCTGCTCGGCATCATCCCCGGTGCGGGCGGCACCCAGCGGCTGCCGCGCCTCGTCGGCATCGCGCGCGCGAAGGAGATCATCCTGTCCGGCCGCTTCGTCGCCGCGGACGAGGCGCGCGCGATCGGCCTGGTCGACCGCGTCGTCGCACCCGACGACGTCTACGCCGAGTCCGTGGAGTGGGCGCAGCAGCTCGCGCGCGGGCCGGCGTTCGCGATGCGTGCCGCGAAGTCCGCCATCGACCGGGGCATCGAGACGGACCTCGAGACAGGGCTGGACATCGAGCGCGTCCAGTTCTCCGCGCTCTTCGGCACCCGCGACCAGGAGATCGGCATGCGCTCGTTCCTCGAGAGCGGCCCGGGCAAGGCGGAGTTCACCGGGTCATGACCGATATCTCCGAGGCCTGGGACGACCCGAAGCTCGCCAACGTCCTCTACCACGACTGGGAGGCGTCCACGTACGACGAGAAGTGGAGCATCTCCTACGACGAGCGCTGCATCGACTACGCCCGGGATCGATTCGTCCATGTCGCGGGCGACGCGGAGTGGCCGTACGAGCGCGTCCTGGAGATCGGCGCGGGCACCGGCTTCTTCGTCCTCAACCTCATGCAGGCGGGGCTGGCGAAGTCGGCCGTGGTCACCGACATCAGCCCCGGCATGGTCGAGGTGGCGGTCCGCAACGGCACCGGGCTCGGGCTCGACGTCACCGGCCAGGTCGCCGACGCGGAGACGCTGCCGTTCGAGGACGGCGAGTTCGACCTCGTCATCGGCCACGCGGTGCTCCATCACATCCCCGACGTCGAATTGGCCCTGCGCGAGGTGCTGCGCGTGCTGCGCCCCGGCGGTCGCTTCGTGTTCTGCGGCGAGCCCACGCAGCGCGGCGACTTCGTGGCCCGGCGCCTGTCCCGGGCGACCTGGTGGGCGGCGACGCGGGCCATCCGCCTGCCGTACCTGCGCGAGCGCTACGGCCGCCCGACCGAGGAGATCGTGGCGTCCTCGGAGGCGGCCCGGCTGGAGGCGGTCGTCGACCTGCACACCTTCGACCCGGACGACCTGGCGCGCACCGCGATCCGTGCCGGCGCCGTCGACGTGCGCACGGTGACCGAGGAGTTCACGGCGTCGTGGTTCGGCTGGCCGATCCGCACGGTCGAGTCCGCCGTGCGTCCCGGATCGCTCGGCTGGAACTGGGCCCTCTTTGCGTATCACACCTGGATGCGGCTGTCCGCGCTCGATGAGCGCGTGCTGTCCAAGGTGGTGCCCGACGAGTTCTTCTACAACGTGTGCGTCACCGGGGTGCGGCCCTGAGCCCGCGACGCGACCCCCGCCAGGCCCGCTTCCTCACCTGGGCCTCGCTGCGCTGGGTGTGGCGCAACCGGGCCTGGTCCTGGTGGTACCTCGTGAGGTACTGGCGCTTCTTCCTCCTCAAGGTGCGCCATCCGCACATCATCACGGAGGGCTTCGTCTTCCTCGGCCGGCGCGTGCAGGTCTACGCGCGACCCGGCTACGGCCGGCTCATCCTGGGGCGCTGGATCCACGTCGGCGACGAGAACCGGCTGCGCTGCCACGAGGGGACGATGCGCGTCGGGGACAAGTGCGTCTTCGGCCGCGACAACACGGTGAACTGCTACCTCGACATCGAGTTCGGCGATGCCACGATCGTGGCCGACTGGGTCTACATCTGCGACTTCGACCACGTGACCGAGGACGTGAACGTCCCCATCAAGGACCAGGGCATCACCAAGTCCCCGGTGCGGATCGGGCCGGACGTGTGGATCGGTGCGAAGGCGACGGTGCTGCGCGGCACGCGCATAGGCCGGGGCAGCGTGGTGGCCGCGCACGCGGTCGTCAAGGGCGACGTGCCGGCGTACTCGATCATCGGCGGGATCCCCGCACGCGTGCTGCGCGACCGGCGCGAGGCCTACGCCGCGCAGGAGGAGCGCCGCCGGGCCATCGCCGACATCGCGCGCAAGACCACGGTCGCGGCGCGGGCCAACGCGGGGGAGTGAGAGTCACGGCTGCAGCAGGTTGCCCGATGAGGCCGGGGGGAGGGCGAACGGCGCGACCTCGCCGGCGAGCGTGGCGCGCGTGGTGACGGCGTCGGCGTACACCGCATCGATCCGCCGTGCGATCCCGTCCCATGGATGGTCGTCGCGGACGCGGCGGCGGGCCTCGTCCGCCCAGGCGCGCGATGCCGCGGCGTCGTCGAGGCACTCGGTGACCGCGCGGGCGAGGTCGGCGGCATCGCCGGTGGCGAACGTGCGGCCGGTGGCGCCGTCCTCGACGAACTCCACGAGTCCGCCGCTGCGGGCGACCACGAGCGGGGCCCCGAGGGTGGCTCCCTCCAGGGCGACCAGGCCGAAGGGCTCGTACAGGCTGGGCACGACGAGTGCGTCGGCGGCGGCCATGAGGGCATGCAGCTCGCGCTCGGGGAGCCATCCGGTGAACTCCACGGACGAGGAGACGCGCCGCGCCCGGGCCTGCTCCTCGAGGTCCCGGGCGGCACCACCGCGGCCGGCGATGACGACGCGCAGGGACGGGAAGCGCCGCCGCAGCCGCGGGATGGCGTCGACGAGCGTGTGCACGCCCTTCTCCCACTCCAGTCGGCCGCAGTAGGCCACGAGCGGGCCGTGGGGGGCGTAGCGCTCGCGCGCCTCCGCGATGTCGCGGGCGCTGGCACGCCAGTGCCGGGTGTCGATGCCGTTGGGGATCGCGACGACACCGTCGGCCGGGAGGCCGAACAGTCGCGAGACCTCGCCCTGCATGTGCGCCGAGCACGTGACCACGGCGTCCGAGGAATGCGCAAGCCAGCCCTCCACCGAGTGGATCGCGCGCGATAGGTCGCCCGGAAGCCAGCCCTGGTGCCGGCCGGCTTCGGTCGCGTGCAGGGTGGTCACCAGGGGGGCCTCCCACGCGGCGCGCAGAAGGACCGCGACGTGGGCCACCATCCAGTCGTGAGCGTGCACGACATCGGCGCGGACGATGCCATCGTCGGCGCGCAGGATGCGGCGCGACATCGCGCTCTCCAGGGAGGCGGCCCAGGCGATGAGGGTGTCCCCGGTGAGGTCCTGCACCGGGGGATCGCGGTCGACGCGCACCACGCGGACGCCGTTGACGATCTCGTCGGCCGGCGCCTGCTGGGGCGCCTTCGCCCAGCCTGCGTCCGCGGCGGTTCCCGGCGCCTGGGTGACGACGCAGACGTCGTGGCCGAGCGCGGCCTGCGCCTCGGCGAGGGCATGCACATGCCGCCCGAGGCCGCCGTACACCACCGGGGGGTACTCCCACGACAGGTGGACCATGCGCATCGTCTGAGGATAGGCGCGCGCTCAGGGACGCGACGAGAGGAATCGCCGCGCGTCGAGATGCCCGAACGGAGCGTCGTGCCGGGAGTGGTCGCGGGCGGCGCGCTCGGCTGCGTCGACGTCGCCCCGGTGGAGGGCGTCGATGAGCGCGCTCGCGTCGGAGACGTGGCCGTCGAACCGCGAGCGCGCGTACTGTGCCGCGGAGTCCTTGGTCACCATGAAGGCCCAGTCGCTGGACAGGGCCAGCAGGGTGTCGTGCATGAGCTGGTCATGCGCGCGGGAGCGATGGGTCCGCGGATGGGTCTCCTCCAGGCAGGCCAGGGCCGCGGAGGCCAGCCATGCCTGGGTGTCGGCGATGTCGGCGACCGGGGCGCCGTTCCAGACCTGCCAGTCCTTGCCCGAGCCCCACGACGACGGCTCGGGGTGCACGGCGACCTCGTCGACGTCGTCGAGTGCCGAACGCAGCGTGCTCACGCGGACCCCCGCCTCCGGCAGCGCGCGCAGCACGCCCCCCAGGAAGTCCACGCCCTCATGCCACCAGTGCCCGAAGAGCTCCGTGTCGTACGCCGCCACCACCAGCCCGGGCTGCCCGTGACGCTCGTCGCGGATGGCGTCGAGCCGAGCGACGACGACGTCGACGAAGTCCGCGACGTGGCGCGCGACGGCGTCGCGGGCCAACTCGGGCTCGTACGCCGCCTTGTCGTGTGGGTCGACGTCTCGACCGGTGACCCGTCGCGTGCGGAACCCCCACACGTGGTCGTAGGAGTGGAAGTCGAGGTACGCCGGATCGCCGGGGTAGCCGCGCCGGGGCGACCACACGCGGTAGGTGACGTCGAGGTCGCGGCCGAACGCGATGACGTCGGACTCCCCGAGGCGCCAGGGACGATCCGTCGTCGCGCCGACGTGCAGGAGGGTGGGACCGTCGACGACGACGTGGCTCACCCCGGCGGCGGCGTACAGCTTCTCCAGGCCCGGGGCATAGGCGCACTCGGGCGCCCAGATGCCCGCAGGGCGGGTGCCGAGACGCAGCGCGGCGTCGTCGAGGCCCGCCCGCAGCGTCGCCTCGGCGAGCTCGTTGGGCAGCAGCGGCGTGAAGGAGTGCGTGAGCGGGCCGCCGAGGAGTTCGCTGACCTGCGCGTCGATGAGGGGCCGCAGCGCCGCGGAGCCGCCGCGGCTCCAGTGGCGCTCGAACTCCTCCAGCGCTCGCGCGGACAGCGCGAACTGGCGCGCGGCCTCGTCGCGACGAACGGGGTCGCGCGTCGCACCGGCGGCCATGCCGATCGCGCGCAGTTGCGCGTCGGCGAGCCAGGTGTGGTGCTGGCGCAGGGAGTAGGGATCGTCGAGCATGGCCGCGAGCACCGGCGTCACGCCGAGCGTGAGCACGTCGCGGCGGCCCTCGCGGGCGAGGTCCTCGAGCAGGCGGCGCAGGGGGGCGTAGGAGCCGGCCCAGGCCTGGTGCAGCCACTCCTCGCCGACCGGCCAGGCACCGTGGTGGGCGACCCAGGGCAGGTGGCTGTGCAGGACGAGGCAGAAGGTCCCGCGCGGCTCGCTCACGACGCGGCCCTCGCGATGCCGACGAGGTCGCAGCTGGCGTCGACGCCGTCGTGCGCGATGCCGAAGTCGTCGGCGGTCACGCTCTCGACCATGTCGTCGCCGTGCGCGGGCCAGGCGCCGGAGAGCACCGCGTCGACCTGCGCCTGCACGAGCGAGCCGTGCCGCGCCTCCCAGTCGCGGATGCGCGTTCCATGGTGCAGGCCGAGCACGTCGACGTCGGCGAACCCGGCGTCCACGAGCATGCTGCGCACCTGGTCGGCGTCGAACTCCTCGACGTGGAATGGGTTCAGCGGCTTCTCCCCGCGCGCGAGGCCGGGGGAGAAGGTGAGCCGGTTTGGCGTCGTGATGACGAGGACGCCGCCGGGGCGCAGAGCGCGACGGCACTGCGCGAGGAATTCGGGCAGCGACCACAGGTGCTCGACGACTTGCAGGCTCACCAGCACGTCGGCGATCGCGTCACGCAGGGGGAGGGCCGCGAGGTTTGCGCGGACGCTCGCGATCTGCGGGTAGGCGGTCGCGGCATGGAGGCAGGCGGCCGCGTCGTACTCCACGGCGAGGCAGGCGCGGGCGCCGGGCGCGAGCATGCGGGCGCCGTACCCCTCGCCGGACCCGGCGTCGACGACCACGGCCCCGGCGAGGTCGAGGGCCCCGGCGATCCAGGCGTAGGCCGCCTCGTGGCGGGCGAACCAGTACCCCTCGTGCTCCAGGCCGGGGGCGGTGCGCTCGCCCGTGGGGGCCAGGGGCGTCGATGAGGGGCGCACGGCGTACGAGCCTAGGGCGCCCCCCACGTTTCCCGAGACAAAGCACCCCCTTTGCCCCCCGGAATCGGCCCCCTTCCCTCGGGAACCGCCCGGGGGCGGGCCTCCCGGGGAGCGGCCTAAGTGACTCGCGGGTAACATAGCGGCGAGGCAGGCTCGGGCCGCCCCAGCACCCTCTTGCGAAGGAGCCACCCGTGAAGGTCGCCGTGTGCGTCAAGCAGGTCCCCGACACCTGGGCCGAGAAGCGGCTCAAGCCCGAGGACTCCACCCTGGACCGAGAGTCCGCCGAGGGCGTCCTCAACGAGCTCGACGAGTACGCCGTCGAGGAGTCCCTGCGCCTCATCGAGGCCCTCGGCGGCGAGGTCGTCGTCGTGTCCATGGGCCCCGAGCGCGCGGGCGAGACCATCCGCAAGGCGCTGAGCATGGGCGCTGACTCCGGCATCCACGTCATCGACGACGCGCTGCACGGCTCCGACGCCATCGCCACGTCGGCCGCCCTCGCCAAGGCCCTCGACGGGCGCGGCTTCGACCTCATCGTCTTCGGCTCGGAGTCCACGGATGCGCGCATGAGCGTCGTGCCGGCGATGGTCGCCGAGCGGCTCGGCCTCCCGCAGGTCACCTTCGCGCAGAAGGTCGAGGTGGACGGCTCCGCCGTGCGCATCGAGCGGCAGACGGAGTACGGCTTCGACACCGTCGAGGCGCCGATGCCCGCCGTCGTCAGCGTCGTGGAGAAGATCAACGAGCCCCGCTACCCGTCGTTCAAGGGGATCATGGCCGCGAAGAAGAAGCCGGTCGAGACGCTGGCCGTCGCCGACCTCGGCCTGGAGCCCGCGGCCGTGGGCCTCGGCGCGGCATGGTCCGGCGTCGCCGACTTCGCGGCCCGCCCGCCCAAGGCCGCCGGCACCGTCGTCTCCGACGATGGCCAGGGCGGCGTGCAGATCGCGGAGTTCCTCACCACCCAGAAGTTCATCTAGCAGTCCCCGCGCCGACCGAAAGGCACCGCACCATGGCCGAGATCCTCGTCCTCGTCGACCACTCCGAGGGCACCGTCAAGAAGGTCACGCTCGAGCTGCTCACGTTGGCCCGAAGCCTGGGCGCGCCGTCCGCCGTGTGGCTGGGCGGCGGCGCCGATGCCGCGGCCCTCGCGCAGCTGGGCGAGTACGGCGCCGAGACGGTGTACGTCGCGGACTCCGCCGACCTCGACGACTACCTCGTCGCGCCTAAGGCCGAGGCGCTGGCCTCGCTCATCGCGGACAAGCAGCCGGCGGCCGTGCTCATCGCCTCCACCGCGGACGGCAAGGAGATCGCCGGTCGCGTCGCCATCAAGGCGGAGTCGGGCATCATCACCGACGCCGTCGGCGTGGACGCCGACCTCACCGCGACGCAGAGCGTCTTCGGCGGCTCGACCGTCGTGAAGTCCAAGGTCACCCGCGGCACCCCGATCATCACGGTGCGCCCCAACTCCACCGCACCCGTGGCCGCTCCCGCGGCCGGCGCCCGCGCCGACATCGCCGTGAGCGTCTCGGACGCCGCCAAGGCCGCGCGCGTCACCGGCCGTACCGTCGCGCAGCGCGGCGGGCGGCCCGACCTGGCCGAGGCCGCGATCGTCGTCTCCGGCGGGCGCGGCGTGGGCGGCGCCGAGGGCTTCGGCGTCGTCGAGGCGCTCGCCGACACCCTGGGCGCGGCCGTCGGTGCCTCGCGTGCCGCGACCGACGCCGGGTGGTACCCCCACCAGTTCCAGGTCGGCCAGACCGGCAAGACCGTCTCGCCCCAGCTCTACATCGCCAACGGCATCAGCGGCGCCATCCAGCACCGTGCCGGCATGCAGACCTCCAAGACCATCGTCGTGGTCAACAAGGACCCCGAGGCGCCGATCTTCGAGCTCGCCGACTTCGGCGTGGTGGGGGACCTCTTCGCGGTCGTGCCCCAGCTGACCGAGGAGATCGCGAAGCGTCGGGCCTGACGGTCCCGCCGGATACCATCGCCTCGTGACCCAGGCCCGCGCGTACCTCGATCACGCGGCCTCGGCGCCGATGCTGCCCGAGGCGCGCGAGGCGTGGCTCGCGGCCTCGGAGTCCGTGGGCAACCCCTCCTCCCTGCACACCTCCGGTCGCCTGGCCCGGCGACTCGTCGAGGAGGCCCGCGAGAGCGTCGCCGCCGACCTCGGCGTCCGGCCCAGCGAGGTCATCTTCACCGCCGGGGGCACCGAGGCCGACAACCTCGCGGTCAAGGGGCTCGCCTGGGCGCAGCCGCAGCGCCCGCGCATCCTGTGCTCGACCATCGAGCACCATGCCGTCCTGGACCCCGTGGCGTGGCTGGGGGAGACCGGCCGCGCTATCGACTGGCTGCCCGTCGACGGACTCGGCCGGGTCGATCCCGATGTCGTGCGCGCGCGACTCGGCGACGACGTCGCACTGTGCACGGTCATGTGTGCCAACAACGAGGTCGGCACCGTCCAGCATGTCGCCGCGGTCGCCGAGGCCTGCGGCGAGGCCGGCGTCCCCTTCCACACCGACGCCGTGCAGGCACTGGGCCAGCTGCCCGTCGACGGCGCGCTGCCGGGCCTGACCTCACTGGCGCTGAGCGGTCACAAGATCGGCGCCCCGGTCGGCGTGGGCGCGCTCATCGCGCGGCGCGACGCCCGCATCACACCCGTGCTGCACGGCGGCGGCCAGGAGCGCGACGTGCGCTCCGGCACCCTCGACGCGCCGTCCATCGCGGCCTTCGCGGTGGCCGTGCGCCACGCGGTGGCGGCGCAGGGCGACCACGCCGCGCGCATGGTCGCCCTGCGCGAAGACCTCGTCGACGGCATCCGGAGGGTCGCGCCCGGGACGATCCTCAACGGCGACCCCGTCGATCGGCTGCCCGGCAACGTCCACGTGTCCTTCCCCGGCTGCGAGGGCGACACCCTCCTCATGCTCCTCGACGCCGCCGGCGTGGAGTGCTCCACCGGCTCGGCGTGCACCGCCGGGGTCCCCGAGCCCTCCCACGTCCTCGAGGCGATGGGCATCGATCCCGCGCTCGCGCGCGGCTCGCTGCGCTTCTCCCTCGGCTGCACGAGCACCGAGGCTGACGTCGACCGAGTGCTCGAGGTGCTCCCATCGGCCGTGGACCGCGCGTCGCGCGCCGCGGCCCCGCGCCTGCGGCGCACGCGCTGACATGCGCGTCATCGCGGCGCTGTCCGGCGGCGTCGACTCGGCCGTCGCGGCGGCGCGCGCCGTCGACACGGGCCACGAGGTCGTCGGCGTCCACCTGGCATTGAGCCGCGTCGAGTCGTCCACCGGAAGGTCCAAGGGCTGCTGCTCCGTCGCCGACGCCCAGGATGCCCGGCGCGTGGCCGACGTCCTCGACATCCCGTACTACGTCTGGGACCTCTCCGCGTCGTTCGCCCGCGACGTCATCGACGACTTCGTGGCGTCCTACCGCGAGGGCCTCACCCCCAACCCCTGCCTGCGCTGCAACGAGACCATCAAGTTCGCGGCCGTCCTCGACCGCGCGCTCGCGCTGGGCTTCGATGCCGTGTGCACCGGCCACTACGCGCGCATCGAGCAAGGCCCGCACGGCCCCGAGCTGCACCGCGCGGTCGACTCCGTCAAGGACCAGTCCTACGTCCTGTCGGTGCTCGCCCCCGACCAGATCGCGGCCACGCTCCTGCCGCTCGGCGACAGCCGCAAGCCCGAAGTTCGCGCGGAGGCGGACGAGCGGGGCCTGCGCGTCGCCGACAAGCCCGACAGCCACGACATCTGCTTCATCCCCGACGGCGACACCAGCGCCTGGCTGCGCGAGCGCCTCGGCGAGGCTCCCGGGGAGATCGTCGATGCGGTGACGGGCGCCGTCGTCGGCCAGCACTCGGGCGCCTACGCGTTCACCATCGGGCAGCGTCGCGGGCTCGACCTGCGCGAGCCCGCACCCTCGGGGAGCCGCCGCTACGTCGTCGACGTGGACCCGGCCGAGGGGCGCGTGTTCGTGGGGGAGGAGCAGCTCCTCGCCGCGTCGATGATCGAGGCGCGCGATCCCGTGTGGTGCGGACCGCCCGCGGGCTCAGGGGACCGGGTGAGCGTGCAGATCCGCGCGCACGGAGATCGGGTCGGCGCGGTGATCGACGTGAACGGTGGTCGCGTGATCGCGCACCTCGACGAGCCGGCCCGCGGCGTGGCGCCGGGCCAGGCGATGGCGATGTACGACGGCACCCGGGTGGTCGGCTCGGCGACCATTGCGCGCCGATGAGCGACCTGGCGATGGCCGCGGCGGCCGCGACGGGCATCGGGTCCCTGCCGGGCACCGACTCCCATGAGTGGGCGCGCACGATCGTCGGCGAGCTGCCGGAGTTCCCCCACGTGCCGGAGCTGCCGCAGCGCGGCCCCGGCGCCGACCTCGTCGGCCGGACGATGGGGCTGCTGTCCGACGTCGCCGGCGACCTCGCGGTCGAGACAACGCCGCGAGGATGGCGCTTCGCCGACGCCCCCGGGCGCGTCATGGCCCGCGCGCGCTCGTGGCTCGGCGAGGACCTCGACGGCATGGAGGCCGTGATCGGCGCGACCGCGACGCCGCTGAAGCTGCAGCTGGCCGGCCCGTGGACCCTCGCCGCCCACATCGAGATGCGCAACGGCGAGCGCGCGGTCCGCGACTTCGGAGCCTGCCGCGAGCTCGCGGAGGCGCTGGCTGAGGCGGCCGCCCGTCACATCGCCGACGTCGAGCGCCGCATGCCGAACGTCACCCCGGTGCTGCAGTACGACGAGCCCTCCCTTCCCACCGTCCTCGCCGGCGGAGTGAGCACCGCGAGCGGGCTGGCGACGTATCGCGCCGTCGACGAGCAGCGCGCCCGCGACCACCTTGCCATCGTTCTCGCGGCGGCAGGTCCCCAAGCGGGCGTGCACTGCTGCGATTCGCGCGCGCCGGTCGACCTCATCCACCGATCCGGTGCCGGGCTGATCTCGGTGGACCTGCTCACCCTGGAGTCCGTGCAGGAGGAGGCGCTCGGCGAGGCGCTCGACGGGGGCTGCCGACTGCTCCTGGGCGTCGTCCCCTCGCTCCGCGTGCCCAGCGGCGGCATCGCGGAGCGCGCGGCATCCCGGCTGCTCGACCAGTACTCGCGCTGGGGCTTCTCCGCGGAGGCCGCCAACGCACGGGTGAGCCCCACGCCGGCGTGCGGGCTCGCCGGCGCGGACCCCGCGTGGGCGCGGGAGGCCTACGCGGCCGTCCGCGAGGCAGGCCGGCTCATGCGGGATGATGCGCCGGCGCAGGAGGAGGGCGCATGAGCAACCCCGGCATCCCCGCGAAGGCACGCACGCGATGGACCGAGCTCGTCGACGCCATCAACGAGGCGCGCGAGCGCTACTACGAGCGCGACGCCCCGACGCTGTCCGACGAGGAGTACGACGCCCTCTACCGCGAACTCACCGAACTGGAGGCGACGTACCCCGAGCTCGCGTCGGGGGAGTCGCCGACTCAGTCGGTGGGAGGCCAGCGCTCGGAGATGTTCGAGCCGGTCGAGCACCTGGAGCGGATGTACAGCCTGGACAACGCCTTCTCGATGGAGGAGGTGCAGGCATGGGCGGATCGCATCGACCGGGCCATCGGGGAGGTGCCGGCGCTGCTGTGCGAGCTCAAGGTCGACGGCCTCGCGGTGGACCTTGTCTACGACCGCGGGCGGTTGCGCTCGGTCGCGACGCGCGGCGACGGCCGGGTTGGCGAGGACGTCACCTACAACGCGGCCTTCATCCCCGCGATCCCGGCGTCGCTGACCGGACGCAAGGTCCCGTCGCTGCTGGAGGTGCGCGGGGAGATCTACTTCCCGCTCGCGGAGTTCGAGCGCATCAACGCCGAGCAGCTGGAGGCCGGCGGATCGCCGTTCGCCAACCCGCGCAATGCGGCCGCGGGCACCCTGCGCCAGCGGATCGACCGCCGGCAGGAGGACCTGGCCGACGTGGAGTCGCGCAGCCGCGGGAGCGACCGCGAGGTGGCCCGCGTGGAGCGACTGAAGGCCGAGCTGGCCGTGGCGGTCGGCCGGCTGGACGCGCTGCGCCTGGTCGTCCACGGCATCGGCGCCCACGAGGGGGTGGACTTCAGCAGCCAGAGCGGCGCGTACGACGTGCTCGCCAAGTTGGGCCTGCCCACGAGCGACCGGGTGCGCGTCGTGGATGACCTAGCGGGCGCTCAGGAGTACATCGACTACTACGGCGAGCATCGCCACGACGTCGAGCACGAGATCGACGGCGTCGTACTCAAGGTGGACGCGCTCGCGCTGCAGGAGCGCCTCGGGGCCACGTCGCGCGCGCCGCGCTGGGCCATCGCCTACAAGTACCCCCCGGAGGTCGTGCGCACGCGGCTGCTCGACATCCAGGTCAACGTGGGCCGCACCGGACGGGTGACGCCGTTCGGCGTGATGGAGCCGGCGCGGGTCGCCGGCTCGACTGTCTCCATGGCGACCCTGCACAACGCCCAGGAGGTCGAGCGCAAGGGCGTGCTCATCGGCGACATGGTGTTCCTGCGCAAGGCCGGCGACGTCATCCCCGAGATACTCGGCCCGGTCGTGGAGGACCGCGACGGCAGCGAGCGGGCCTTCGTCATGCCGACGCACTGCCCGGAGTGCGGCACGCTCCTCGGGCCGGAGAAGGAGGGCGACGTCGACATTCGCTGCCCGAATACCCGGTCCTGCCCGGCGCAGCTGCGCGAGCGAGTGTTCCACGTCGCATCCCGCGGGGCCATGGACATCGAGGGCCTAGGCTGGAAGGCCGCGATCGCCCTGCTCGACTGCGGGCTGGTCGCCGACGAGGGTGACATCTTCGCGCTCACCGCTGACGACCTGCTCACCTGCGACTTCTTCACCCGGGAGCCGGGCAAGGGCGAGACCGGCGCGCAGTTGTCGGAGAACGCCAAGGGCATGCTCGAGCAGATCCAGGCGGCGAAGGACCGCCCGCTGTGGCGGGCGCTCGTCGCGCTGTCGATCCGCCACGTCGGCCCGACGGCGGCGCAGGCCCTCGCGCGCGAACTCGGCTCGATCGAGGCGATCGCCGACGCCGACGCCGCGCGGCTGGCCGAGGTGGAGGGCGTGGGGCCCGTCATCGCCGAGGCGCTCGAGGAGTGGTTCGCCGAGCCGTGGCACCGTGAGGTCGTCGACAAGTGGAAGGCGGCCGGGGTCAGGCTCGAGGACGAGCCCGTCGAGGTGGGGCCGCAGCCCCTGGCCGGACTCACCATCGTCGTCACCGGTTCGGTGCCCGGCTACTCCCGCGACGGCGCGACCAGCGCGCTGACCGAGCTGGGTGCCAAGGCGGCCGGCTCGGTGTCGAAGAAGACCGACTACGTCGTCGTCGGGGAAGGCGCGGGCAGCAAGGCCGACAAGGCGGCCGACCTCGGCGTGCCGATCATCCCCGCCGACCGCTTCGAGATCCTGCTGAACGAGGGCCCGGCAGCCGCGTTGGGTGAGTGATCTCGGCGGAGACGCCGCCGGAGACCCTCACACCCGTGGTGGGCCTTGAGCGCCGGTCAATAGACTGACGCCCATGTCCGCGATCACCCGCGGGGAGGTCGCGCACCTCGCCCGCCTCGCCCGCCTCGCCCTCGCCGAAGACGAGCTCGATCACTATGCCGAGCAGCTCGACGTGATCCTGCAGTCGGTGGCGCGGGTCGCCGAGGTCGCGACCGACGACATCCCCCCGACATCGCACCCGGTTCCTCTGGTCAACGTGTACCGCCCCGATGAGGTGCACCCCTCCCTGCCGCAGGACGAGGCCCTGGCCGCCGCGCCAGCGGTGGAGGACGGCCGATTCCGCGTCCCGCGCATCCTGGACCTGGAGTGAGCGCCGCCGCGGACCTCGTCCGCCAGCCCGCCGCCGTCCTCGCCGAGGCCATCGCCGTCGGGGAGGTGAGCGCTCGGGAGGTGACCCAGGCCCACCTCGAGCGCATAGTCGACGTCGACGACCGGGTCCACGCCTTCCACCACGTCGACGCGGAGGGAGCCCTGGCCGCGGCCGACGAGGTGGACCGTCGGCGCGGCGCGGGCGATGCCCTGGGGCCGCTCGCCGGAGTCCCGATCGCGGTCAAGGACGTCCTCGCCACGCGCGGGATGCCCACCACCTGCGGCAGCCGCATCCTCGAGGGCTGGCATCCGCCGTACGACGCGACCGTCGTCGAGCGGCTGCGCGGTGCCGGGCTCGTCATCCTCGGCAAGACCAACATGGACGAGTTCGCGATGGGCTCCTCGACCGAGCACTCCGCCTATGGGCCCACGCACAACCCGTGGGACCTCGACCGCATCCCCGGCGGATCCGGCGGCGGCTCCGCTGCCGCGGTGGCGTCGTTCGAGTCGCCGCTCGCCATCGGCACGGACACCGGCGGCTCCATCCGTCAGCCCGCTGCCGTCACGGGCACCGTGGGGGTGAAGCCAACCTACGGCGGCGTCTCCCGCTACGGCCTGGTGGCACTCGCGTCGAGCCTCGATCAGGCCGGCCCCTGCACGCGCACGGTCATGGACGCAGCACTGCTGCATTCGATCATCGGCGGCCACGACACGCGCGACTCGACGTCGATCCCGCAGCCGGTGCCCGACGTCATCGCCGCGGCCGAGCGGGCCGACGTGCGCGGGATGCGCATCGGCCTGGTGCGCGAACTCTCCGGGGAGGGCTACCAGTCGGGTGTCCTTCAGCGGTTCACCGAGGCCGTCGCGATCCTGGAGCACCTCGGCGCGGAGGTCGTCGAGGTCTCCTGCCCGCACTTCGACTACGCGCTCGGCGCGTACTACCTAATCCTTCCGAGAGAGTGCTCGTCGAAACTCTCTCGCTTCGACGGCATGAGCTACGGCCTGCGCGTGGGCGACGACGGCGACGCGTCGGTCGAGGAGGTCATGTCCCTCACGCGCGAGGCTGGCTTCGGCGAGGAGGTGAAGCGCCGGATCATGCTCGGCACCTACGCGCTGTCCAGCGGCTACTACGACGCCTACTACGGCCAGGCCCAGAAGGTGCGCACCCTCCTCCAGCGCGACTTCGCAGCCGCCTTCGATCAGGTCGACGTCCTCATCTCGCCGACGGCGCCGACGACGGCATTCCGCATCGGGGAGAAGGTCGACGACCCGCTGGCGATGTACCTCAACGACGTGGCGACGATCCCGGTCAACATGGCGGGCAACTGCGCGCTGTCGCTGCCCGTTGGCCTCGCGCCCGAGGACGGATTGCCCGTGGGCCTGCAGGTGATGGCGCCCGCGCTCGCCGACGACCGCCTCTACCTCGTCGGCGCTGCCCTCGAGGGCGCCCTGCGCGACCGATGGGGTCACCTGCTCATCGAGGAGGCGCCGGCGCTATGACCGAGCCCATCCCCTTCGACGAGGCCCTGGAGTCCTTCGAGCCGGTCATCGGCCTGGAGGTCCACGTCGAGCTCGGCACCCGCACGAAGATGTTCTGCGGCTGCCCGACCGAGTTCGGCGCCGAGCCCAACACCCAGGTGTGCCCGGTGTGCCTCGGCCTGCCCGGCTCCCTGCCGGTCGCCAACGCGCAGGCGATCGAGTCGATCATCCGCATCGGCCTGGCGTTGAACTGCGACATCGCGGAGTGGTGCCGCATGTCGCGGAAGAACTACTTCTACCCCGACATGCCCAAGGACTACCAGGTCAGCCAGTACGACGAGCCGATCTGCGTCGACGGGTACCTCGACATCACTGTGCCGACCGACGACGGGCCCGTCGACGTACGCATCGACATCGAGCGCGTCCACATGGAGGAGGACACTGGCAAGCTGACCCATGCCGGCGGGGACACGGGCCGGATCCACGGTGCGGACTACTCCCTCGTCGACTACAACCGGGCCGGCATCCCGCTCGTGGAGATCGTGACCAAGCCCGTCGTCGGAACCGGCTGTCTCGCACCGGCGGTGGCCCGTGCGTACGTCACCGAGCTCCGCGACATCATGCGCGCCCTCGGCGTCTCGGACGTCAAGATGGAGGAGGGGTCGCTGCGGTGCGACGCCAACCTCTCCCTCAACCGGCCCGGGGAGCCCTGGGGAACTCGCTCGGAGACCAAGAACGTCAACTCGCTGCGCTCGGTGGAGCGGGCCGTGCGCGCGGAGATCGAGCGGCAGGCCGGGGTCCTGGCCTCCGGTGGGCGCGTGGTGCAGGAGACGCGGCACTTCCACGAGGACACCGGCGTCACGACTCCGGGCCGTTCCAAGGAGCAGGCCGAGGACTACCGCTACTTCCCCGAGCCCGACCTCGTGCCCATCGCGCCACCGCGCGACTGGGTTGACGAACTGCGCGGCACCCTGCCGGAGCGACCGTCGATGCGCCGCGCGCGCCTCGCGGCGGAGTGGGGAATCGGCGACTTCGAGATGGCCACCCTGGTGAACGCCGGCGTACTCGATCTTGTCGAGGAGACCGTGGCGGCCGGCGTCGCGCCCGATGCCGCGCGCAAGTGGTGGTCGGGGGAGTTCACGCGCGTGGCCAACGAGCGGGGGATCGATCCCGCCGACCTGCCCGTGACGCCCGCCGACATCGGCCGCGTGGAGGAGCTCATCGCCTCCGGGGCCCTCAACGACAAGCTGGCCCGGCAGGTGTTCGACGGAGTGCTCGCGGGCGAGGGTAGTCCGGACGAGGTCGGGGCCGCGCGCGGCCTGGCGGTGGTGAGCGATGACTCCGCGCTGCTGGCTGCGATCGACGCGGCGCTTGCCGAGCAGCCGGATGTCGCGGAGAAGATCCGCGGCGGCAAGGTCCAGGCGGCGGGCGCGATCGTGGGTGCGGTCATGAAGGCCACCCGGGGCCAGGCGGACGCGGGCAAGGTGCGTGCTTTGCTGCTCGAGCGCCTCGGCGTCAGCGAGAGCTGACGCGCATCCGGTTCGGCGTCAGCGAGAGCTGACGCGCATCCGGGTAGGCGTCAGCGAGAGCTGACCGCTAGGTCGCGATCGTCAGCACGAGGATGCGGTCGTCGCCGTCTCGTGGATCGCCGCGGCCGTCGGTGTTGGACGTCATGAGCCCCAGGGAGCCATCGGGCATGGCTTCTACGGTGCGCAATCGTCCGAGGTCCCCGAGGTCGAGCGCGATGGGCTCGGCAGCGCGGCCTCCCACCAGCGGC
>JBJTJS010000331.1:0-2189 GCA_046096085.1 bacterium | reverse complement strand
TCGCCGACGAGCCCACGACCGCCCTCGACGTCATGGTTCAGGCGCAGGTGCTCGACCTGCTGACGAGCCTCGTGCGCGATGCGGGCAACGCGGGTGAGGCCGGCGGGATGGGCATGGTGCTCATCTCGCACGATCTCGGGGTTCTCGGGACGACGTGCGATCGGATCGCGGTGATGTACGCAGGTCAGGTCGTCGAGACCGGAGCGGGCCGGGAGATCTTCGAGCATCCCCGTCACCCCTACACGAAGGCCCTGGCCGGTGCCTTCCCGCGCATCGGTGACGCGGCCGCGCGATTCGCCCCGGTCGGGCTGCCCGGGGACCCGCCCTACCCCGGCGACATCCCGGCCGGGTGCGCCTTCCACCCCCGGTGCCCGATCGCCATCGACGCGTGCGCAACGACCGAGGTGCCGCTGGTCGACGGCGTGCGCTGCATCCGAGTCGGCTCATGATCCTGTCCGCACGCGACCTCGAGGTGCGCTCGGAAGCGTGCGCGCGGTGGACGGCGTCAACCTCGACCTGGGGAGCGGGGAGATCCTCGCCCTCGTGGGGGAGTCCGGCTGCGGGAAGATCACCCTGGCGCGCACGCTCATGGGACTGGAGCGACCCAGCTCGGGAACCGTGTCCTTCGAGGGCACGCCGTTGAACTATCGGCGACTCAAGGACTACCGGCGCCAGGTGCAGTTGGTGCTGCAGGATCCGCTGGGCGCGCTCAACCCCCGTCACACGGTGTACGACGCGGTCGCCGAGGGGCTGCGCATCCACCGCGTGCCCGGCAACGAGGAGGAGCTGGTCGCGCAGGCACTTGCGCGTGCGGGGTTGCGGCCGCCGGAGCGGTTCTTCCTGCGCTACCCGCACGAACTGTCGGGCGGGCAGCGCCAGCGCGTCGTCATCGCCGGGGCTCTGGTGCTCCAGCCGCGGGTCCTCATCGCCGACGAGCCGGTGTCGAGCCTCGACGCTTCGGTGCGCGGGGAGATCCTCGGCCTGCTCCTGCGCCTGCGGGACGAACTCGGGCTATCTGTCCGAGTAGTCACCCACGACCTGGGACTGGCGTGGAACATCGCCGACCGCATCGCCGTGATGTACCTCGGGCGCATCGTCGAGGACGGCCCCGCTGCGGACGTCCTGCAGTCGCCCCAGCATCCCTACACCCAGGCGCTGCTGTCGGTCGTGCCGGACGTGGACCGAACGGAGCAGATCGTCCTGGCCGGCGAGCCCCCGGATCCGGCGCGCATCCCGCCCGGCTGCCGCTTCCACCCGCGCTGCCCGGTGGTGATGCCGGAATGCGAGACGACCACTCTAGCGGTGCTGTCAGCTGACGTCGGCCACCACGTGGCGTGTCTACGTCACCGGTAGACGTCACGGCGATGACCGATCCGTATCACCTGTACGACGAGGACCCGGTCCAAGACCTCGTAAACGATGCGATCGTCGCCCACGCGCACTCGGTACGCGGATTCCTCGCCCCGAAGGGCGACGCACAGGGGCGGACGCGGGTTATCAGCGAGAAGATCCAGAGCCGCGCGGATGCGCTGCTGGTCGCGTCGCTCCAGCGACTCAAGCGAACGCCTGGCTCGACGCGCCAGTCGAACCTCGTAGGTCATGCCAGGCCGAGGTCGGCCTTGACCTGCTCCCACGGGATGTAGTCGTCCTCGTCGCGGGCGAGGGCGAGTTCAGCACGGTCGAGTGCATCCTCGGCGTCTTCGAGGAGTCGTTCGAAGACGGCCGGGTCGACGACGACCGCGACGGGGCGACCCCGGCGCGTCAGGTAGACCGGCTCGCCGGTGGGTGACCATCACTCGGTCAAGCGGCGTCGATGGCCTCGCTCACGCGGGCGAGGGCGTCGACGTTCCACGTCAGGGCCCTCTGCCAGTCCAGCCCGGCGTAGTTGCACGTGAAGATGCTGTGCACCAGCGGGCCCTCCCATCGCGTCCGGATCGGCATCAGCGCATCGGGGATGCGCTCGGCCCAGGCACTCGACCGCGACACGGTGGCGTCGTTCGGCCACACGGTCGGATCGCCGTCGTCGACCTGGAAGTACGAGCCCGCGAGCAGCGTGACGGGGATGCCGTCCAGGGCGTTGCCCTGCGCTGCGTTCCAGCCGTCGGGTCCCATGAGGAACTTCTCGGTGTCCTCGCGGTTGATCCCCTTGTCGCCGGCGTCGGCGTACGGGACCCAGTCCTGGTTGAACT
>JBJTJS010000330.1:0-2203 GCA_046096085.1 bacterium | reverse complement strand
GCCGCGACGAGGTTGTGGAGCACCAGGACCTTCATGACGCCTTCACCCGCTCGCGGGCCGAGTCTACGATGCGGCCGATCAAGGCGGTGTACGACATGCCCACGGCCGTGGCGAGCATGGGCAAGTCGGAGTGCGCGGGGTGCAAGCCCGCGAGCGGATTCGCCTCCAGGAACTGGGGTTCGCCGCGGGCGTCCGAACGCAGGTCGATGCGACCGCCGTCGCGGCCGCCGAGCGCTCGCCACGCGGCCAGGGCCGTCTCCTCCGCCCGCCGGACTTCCGGATCGTCCGGTCGGACCAGCCGGTATTCCACCAGCTCCTCGCAACGTTCCTTGTTCACGTACGAATACACCCCCGGCTCGGCGTCACTGAGCAAGACGATCTCCAACGTGCCCAGCACGGTGCTGAGACGGCTGCTGCCGAGCACGCCGACCGTGAATTCGCGCCCGGGCAGGAATTCTTCGACCAGCACCGGTTGGGCGAAATCCCGCAGCAGATCCCGGCACACGGCGCGCAGGGCGGCGGGGTCCGTCAGGCGTGAGGCGGCGGAAATTCCTTTCCCCGTGCCCTCAGCCAGCGGTTTCGCAAACAGGGGATAGCGCAGGTCGCATTGCCCCAGCTGGTCCAGCCGCTCGACGACCAGCGCGCGGGGCGTGGGCAGACCCGCCCGCTCCACCACCATCTTGGCCAGCCCTTTGTGCAGGCAGAGGGACATGACCAGAGGATCAGCGAACGTGTAGGGGATGTCGAATACGTCCAGGATGGCTGGGACCTGCGCCTCGCGGGCGACGCCCTTGAGTCCCTCGCAGATATTGAACACGAGATCCCAGCGATCGCCAGCGGCCAATCGCTGCACGAGGTGCCTGGCTCGGCCAATCCGGTCGACGGCATGGCCCAGTTCGACAAGGCTGGCCGCAATCGCATCGATTGTATCCGCGCGATCGAACTCGGCCGTTTCTTCCTCTCCGTATCCTTCCGCCAGATACTCATCGCGCAGGTCAAACGTAAGGCCAACGTGCATGGTGGCTCCTCAGGCCTGAACTTCCCAGGAGGCTGTCGCCGCGTGGGACGACCGCCCCCCGGTCGTGGTTCTGTCTGAGCTTCCCTGACCGCTGTCGTCAGGACGCCGGCAGTTCGGGATCAGGATACCGAAACGTGCGCCCCTCGAAGTTGCGCAGCAACAGGTCGTCCCCGTCTCGCCCGATGACGTTGTCCGGCTGCAGCGGGATCTTGCCGCCGCCGCCGGGAGCGTCGATCACGTAGGTGGGGACCGCGTAGCCGGTCGTGAAGCCGCGGAGACCGGCGATGATCTCCAGGCCTTTCGACACGGGCGTGCGGAAATGGGACGACCCGCTGATGGGATCGCATTGGTACAGGTAGTAGGGCCGTACGCGCATCATCAGGAGTCGATGGACCAGCTGCTTCATTGTGTCGACGTTGTCGTTGACACCTCGCAGCAGCACGGTCTGTGAACCCAGCGGGATCCCGGCATCCGCCAGGCGTCCGCAGGCCTCGGCCGATTCGGGCGTGCACTCATCGGGGTGGACGAAATGCAGGCTCATCCACAACGGGTGGTAGCGGCGCAGGACTTCACAGAGCTGCGGCGTGATCCGCTGGGGGAGCACGGCTGGCATCTTGGTCCCGATCCGCACGAACTCGATGTGGGGGATGGACCGCAGGCGCGCGAGAATGGCGTCGAGCCGTTCGTCGCTCAGGGCGAGCGGGTCCCCGCCAGAAATCAACACATCCCGCACCGTGGTGGCCTGCTCGAGGTACTCGAAAATCGCATCCAGTCGGGCCTCGTTCGGCACAATCTCGCCGTGTCCCACCACGCGCGACCGCGTGCAATAGCGGCAGTAGGTGGAGCAGAAATCCAGCGGCAGGAGCAACACGCGATCCGGGTCCCGGTGCACCAGTCCGGGCACGGGACTGTGGCCGTCCTCACCCAGCGGATCGTCGGCTTCACCCGGCATTCGCGTGAATTCGGCGGTGGTCGGCACGACCGTTTTGCGCAGCGGCTGCTGCGGGTCGTTCGGGCTGATCAGACTCATGTAGTACGGCGTCACGCCGACCGGCAGCATGGTGCCGCCCACGAGCAGCGCTGCTCGCTCGGTCGGAGTCAGCTCGAGCATCTGCGCGAACTGCTCCGGGGTGCGGATCCGATGCCGCGCCTGCCACCGCCAATCGTCCCACTGTGCGTCGGTCA
>JBJTJS010000329.1:0-7459 GCA_046096085.1 bacterium | reverse complement strand
TCCCCGTGTCCGTGGCCGCCGGGGGTCCCTCCCGGGCGACGACGCCGGCAGGCGTGTGAGACTTGTCCCTGCCCGGAGGCAGGGAGCCGGGCCGCGGCCGATCCCCCGGCCGCGTCCATAGGGGCGCCATCCGCCGGCGCTCTCGGGAGGATCGCCCATGAGCGGCAACACCGTCTTTCGCTTCCAGGACACCGCCGTGCTCTCGGTGTCCGTCGCCGATGCGCCCATCGTCGTGACCTCGGCGTCCTTCGACGACGCCCTCGCCGACACCTACGCTCGCCTCGACATCCGGCCCGGACTGCTGGAGAGCCTTGCCGGCATCAAGGAGCGCCGCTGGTGGCCCGAGGATGTGAGCTACGCCGATGCCGCCGCCATGGCCGGTGCCAAGGCCATCGCCGACTCGGGTGTCGATCCCGCGCGCATCGGCCTGCTCATCGACACGTCGGTGTCGCGGGCCAACCTCGAGCCGTCGGCCGCGGTCGACGTGCACCACCAGCTCGGGCTGCCGACGAGCTGCCTCAACTTCGACCTGTCGAATGCCTGCCTCGGATTCGTCAACGGCATGCAGCTCGCCGGCATCATGATCGACTCGGGACAGATCGACTACGCGATCATCGTCGACGGCGAGGGATCCCGCGCACTGCAGGAGCGCACCATCGAGCGGCTGCAGGGCCCCGACACGACCGTCGGGGACATGTTCTCCAACTTCGCCTCGCTCACGCTCGGCTCCGGCGGCGCTGCCATGGTCCTCGGCCGCGCCAGCGAGCACCCCGAGGGGCATCGCTTCGTGGGCGGCGTGGGGCGGGCGGCCACCCAGCACCACGACATCTGCGTCGGCGACATGAACGGCATGCGCACCGACTCGCGCGCACTCCTCGAGGCGGCCATGGAACTCTCGGCCGAGACGTGGACGGAGGCCAAGGACCACTTCGACTGGATGGACCTGGACCGCTACGTCATCCACCAGGTGTCCAAGGTCCACACCGAGGCGGTCACCGCGGTCCTCGGCATCGACGGCACGCGGGTGCCGACGACGTTCCCGACGCGGGGCAACATCGGCCCGGCGTCCATCCCGTTCACGCTGGCGCACATCTCCGCGGACCTGAGCCAGGGCGATCGGGTCGGGTGCCTCGGGATCGGCTCCGGTCTCAACTCCGCCGTCATCGAGATCGCCTGGTGAGCGCGGGTCCCACGCGACCCGCCACCATCCCGCCCCCGGGCCTGCCCGGCCTCGATCCGGCATGGTCGCGGCTCGTCGAAGTCCCCGGCGCGGGCACCTGGCATGTCCTGGAGCGTCCAGCCGCCGGTGAACCCGAGTTGACCGTGATCGCGGTGCACGGCAATCCGACCTGGTCCTACCTGTGGCGCCGCCTGCTCGCGGCCGCGCCGACGACATGGCGCGTGATCGCCCCCGACCAGGCCGGCATGGGCTACTCCGAGCGCCTCGGTGACGACGGGCCGCGGCGTCTCGCGCAGCGCGTCGCCGACCTGGGCGCCCTCACCGAGGCCCTGGGCGCGCGCGGTCCGGTCGTCACCGTCGCACACGACTGGGGCGGTCCGGTCTCGCTCGGCTGGGTGCTGGAGCACCGCGCCGACGTCCGCGGGATCGTGCTCACCAACACCGCCGTGCACCAGCCCGCGGGCGCGCCCGCGCCGAGCCTCATCCGCCTCGCGCGCGCGAAGCCGATCCTGCGCGCGGTGACCGAGCAGACCGGGACCTTCGTCCGCGGCACCACCCTGCTGTCGAGTCCCGCCCTGCGCGCCACCCGGGCCATGGACCCGCGGGTCGCCGCGGCCTTCGCGGCGCCGTACGACGATCCCGCGGCGCGCATCGCCGTGCGCGACTTCGTCGCCGACATCCCGCTCGAGCCGGACCATCCCACCGCTCCGGCCCTCGATGCCATCGCGGAGGGGGTCCGCCATCTCGACGGCGTCCCGGTGCTCCTCGCCTGGGGGTCGGACGACCCGGTGTTCTCCGACCGCTACCTGCGGGACCTGCTGGAGCGCATGCCGCACGCCGACGTGCATCGCTACGAGCGGGCCCGTCACCTCGTCACCGAGGACGCCGAGACCTGCGTCGACGACATCGTGCGCTGGATCGGCGCCGTGGGCTCCGCCGATGCCGCGGCCGCGCCCGAGCCGGATGCGCCCTCCGCCGCGGCGATCGGCGCGGCGCTGCGGGAGCGCGCCGACGACGCCGGTGTCGCCGTCGCGGACCTGCGCGGGGGTCGCACCGTGAGCTGGTCGCTGCTCGCACTGCGCACCCGCGAGATCGCCGCGGGCCTCGCCGAGCTCGGCGTGCGACCGGGTGATCGCATCGCGATGCTGGTGCCGCCCGGGCCTGATCTCATCGCGACCGTCTACGCCGCGTGGCAGATCGGCGCCGTCGTCGTCGCGGCAGACTCGGGGCTCGGGGTGCGCGGCATGCGCCGCGCGCTGCGCTCCGCGGCACCGGACCACGTCGTGGGCATCCCCGCGGGCATCGCCCTCGCGCGCACCATCGGTATCCCCGGCAGGCATGTCGTCGTCGCGGGCGCGCGCGTGCCCGGGGCGCACGCCACGCTCGCCGACGTCGCGCGCATGGGTCGCGAGATCGGCGCCGATGCCGCCTCCCCGGAGCATGCCGGCGACGCCGTCATCGCCTTCACCTCCGGCGCCACCGGCCCGCCCAAGGGCGTCGTTTACACCCATTCTCGCCTGCTCGCCCTGCGCGATGCCCTGCGCGCGGCGTACGGGATCTCGAGCGGGAGCTCTGCCGACGCCCTCGTCGCGGCGTTCCCGCCGTGGGCGCTGCTCGGCCCGGCACTCGGCATCGCCTCGGCGATCCCCGACATGGACCTGACCGATGCATCGACGCTGACCGCGGCCACCGCAGGCCGGGCAGCCGCTGCGGTCGGGGGCACCTTGATGTGGACGTCTCCGACGGCGCTGCGCGCGATCCTGCAGACCGCGGACGCCGCCGGCTCCGCGGAGATCGCCGCACTGCGCGGGCTGCGGGTGCTGCTCGCGGCCGGGGCGCCGGTGCCCGCCGACCTGCTCGCGCAGGCGCAGGACCTGCTGCCCGGCGCCCTGATCGCGACGCCCTACGGCATGACCGAGGCCCTGCCGCTCACCGAGGTGCGGCTGGAGGAGCTGCTTGCCGCCGACCAGCGTGACGGCGTGCTCGTCGGGCGCCCCCTCGACGGGGTGCGCATCGGCCTTGCGCCGCTGGACGCGCTCGGCCGGCCTGCCGGCACCGAGTCCGAGGCGGACCTCGTGACCGACCCGGGCGTCACCGGGGAGATCATCGTGAACTGCGCGTGGATGCGCTCGCGCTACGACCGCCGGTGGGCGACGCAACTCCATGCGGATTCGCCCCGCGGCTGGCACCGCACCGCCGACGTCGGGCACCTCGATGCGGACGGCCGACTGTGGGTCGAGGGCCGGCTCGCGCACGTGATCGCCACGCCGCGCGGCCCGGTCACCCCGGTCGGTCCCGAGATGGTCGCCCAGGCCGTGTGCGGGGTCGCGCGCGCGGCGTGCGTCGGCGTAGGCCCGCGCGGGACCCAGGCGGTCGTCATCGTGCTCGAGGAGGGCGGCGCGCGGGGACTGGAGCTCGTCGACGTCGACACGACCATCGGCGTGCGGCGCGCCGTGCTCAGCGAGTGCGGTGTCGAGGTCGCCGCCGTGCTGCGAACCGGCGCTCTCCCCGTCGACATCCGGCACCGGTCCAAGATCGACCGGGCCGCCGTTGCACGTGACGCCGCGCGGCTGCTCGCCGGCGACCTGGAGCCCGACGGTGGCTGACCGCGTCGTCGTGACCGGGGGCACGGGCGTGGTGGGCTCGGCCGCCGTCCGCGCGCTTCGGGCGCAGGGCCATGACGTCGTCTCCCTGCAGCGCAGCGAGGCCCCCGCGTGGATGCTCGACCTCGGGGTGGAGGCCGTGCGGGGGGACGTGACCGACCCTGAGGCCGTCGGGCGTGCGATGGCGGGCGCCGACGGGGTGGTCCACGCGGCCGCACGGGTGGAGATCACCGGGCCGTGGGCGGAGTTCGAGCGCATCAACGTGGACGGCACCCGGATCGTGGTCGACGCCGCGCGCGCGGCAGGAGTGCGCCGATGCGTGGTCGTGTCGTCGCCGTCCGTCGCGCATGCGGGACGCGCGCTCGTCGGCTCCGGCGACGACCCCGCCGATCCTCAGCGGGCGCGTGGCAGCTACTCGCGAAGCAAGGCCATGGCCGAGACTCTCGCCCTGAGCGCGAACGACGGCACCTTCGCGGTCACCGCCGTGCGCCCGCACCTGGTGTGGGGGGTTGGCGACACGCAGCTCACCGCGCGCATCGTCACCCGGGCGCGCGCGGGCCGGCTGGTCGTCGTCGGGTCGGGCGCCGCGCTCATCGACACGACGTACATCGACAACGCGGGCACCGCACTGGCGGCAGCGCTCGCACGGGCCGAGGACCCCCGGGTGCGCGGTCATGCGTTCGTCGTCTCCAACGGCGAGCCCCGGACGGTGGCGGAGATGCTCACCCGCATCGCGCGCGCAGCCGGGGCCCCCGAGCCGCGGCGGCATGTGCCCTTCGCCGTGGCCTACGCGGCCGGGCGGACGCTGGAGGCGGTGTGGGAGCGCGGCGACCGGCCGGGGGAGCCGCCGATCACGGGGTTCCTCGCCGAGCAGCTCGCGACCGCCCACTGGTTCGACCAGCGTCGTACGCGCGAGGCCCTGGACTGGCAGCCCGAGGTCGGCCTGGAGGAGGGCTTCGCCCGGCTCGCGGCGTCGTTCGCGAACGCCGGCTAGTGCCGGAAGGCACATGCCTCCGGCGTGGCGCCGGGGGCGAGCCGCCCTGGCGGGCTATAAAAGGACGAGACCCCTGGAAGTATGAGTTCCAGGGGTCTCGCGCTGGGCCCCCGAGCAATCCGACTACCCGTGAGGGCCGGACCTGGGGGTGTCTCCCCGGTCCCGTCGCACCCGTTGCCGGGGCGCCGTCGGAACCTCGCGTGGACCCTCGGGTGAGCCTCTCCGGTTGCTCGCCGTCGACACTCGGCGACCTTCGGGTTTCCCCGCTCCCGTTCCTTGCGGTCCGGGAACCTTCGCTTCTCACCCGTTCCCTCCGTTGCCGGAGGAACACCCCTAGTTCTAGTCCCTCCCCGGCGGGCGCACAACCCCTTTTCGCCAGGATTTTCGGCACACTTTGGCACCAGCGGTCATCACTCGGTCACCTGCGTCGCTCCCGTCACACCCGTTGTGCCTCCGGGACCCGACGTCGGCCCGCGTCGGCGTCAAGGCCGCCCCCGAAACGCGCCGCGAATCGACAACTATCGGCGCTGTACTTGTCGTTTCGCGGCGCGGACAGCCCGACGGCAGGCCGGTGCGCCGCCGCGACGTACCCTCGAGGCATGGCCCCCTCCGCCGGCTCCCTGGTGTACCTGCACGGGGTCGGCGGCCTGCGTGCCGGGTGGGACGCCGCCGTCGCCGACTCACTGGCACCGGGAACCGCCCGCATCGCCGTGGAGTACGCCGACCTGCTGTCGACCGACGCGTCGACGGGCGATGCGTGGAGTCGCGACGCCACCGTCGGCGCTGATGTCGATGAAGCGGCCGGCGCGTCAGGACGGAGCGGCCGCGACGATGCGGGCCGCGAGGCGTACGTGCTGCGCCAGCGTGCGCTCGCCGACGCGCTGGAGGAGGACGGCGAATCCGTTCCGCGCGGCATGGCGTGGCCCGCGGGACTGCCGCGCCCCGGCGACCTCCCCGACCGGCTGCCGCTCCCGCGCGTGCTGCGCGCTCCGATGTTCGGCCTCGACCAGGTGGGGCGCTATTTCGACTCCGGCGATCGGCGTGCCGCGGTGCAGGAGCGGGTGATCGCCGCACTGCGCGAGGCGCCGGCGCCCGTGGTCGTCGTCGGCCATTCCCTGGGCAGCGTCGTGGCCCTCGAGGCGCTGGCCGACCCCCGAGTGCGGGTCCGCATGCTCGTGACCGCGGGCAGCCCGCTCGGCCACGCCGCCGTCGCGGACGCCGTGGCCCCGGGTCCCTTCCCCTACGCCCGCGTGGGCCACTGGCTCAACCTCGTGCACCTGCTCGACCCCGTGCCCTTCGGGCGCGGGGTGTCGACCCGGTTCCCGGCGGCGCACGATGCGTTCCTGCCCGTCCTCGCGGGGGTGGATTCCCGCTCGATCCCGTCGGCGCTCGCTGGCGTGGGCCGCCTCGCCACCGCGCACCTGGAGTCGACGTACCTCCGCTCGCGCACGTTCGCGACCGCGCTGCAGTTCGCACTCGATCCCGTCGGCGCCGCCGCGTGAGCCCGTGGCGTGACTACGCCGATCCGCAGCCGGCGGACGCGGCGGGGGACCGGCGCGAGGAGGGTCGTGCGCTGCGCCGAACCGTCCCGTTCGATGTCGCGCTGGGCCTTCAGGGCGCCGCGGCGTCCGGCCCCTCGGATGCCCTGGCGGCGGCCGTCGCCGCGGGGCCGCGCACCGGCATCGTGACCGCGTGCATCGGCGATGCGCCCAGCGGCGTCATACGCGAGCAGGGGATCCCAGGCCGACCCCTGGACGTCCTCGACGTCGACGATGCGCTGCCGGGGCCCTGGGAGTACGACGTACTCGTGCTCGCGGCGGACCTCGCCCGTGAGTCCCGCCCGCGCCGCCGGCGCGAGCTCGCGCGGAAGGCGGGTGCGGCGTACCGCGACTCCGTCCGCGCACTCGCCCGCCACCCCCTCCACGCCCGACGCGCCGAGGCGCTGGTCCGAGCGGGTGCCCTGGGCACCAAGCGCGACGGCTCCGTGGGGTCCGCGGAGGCGCTCGACCTCCTGGTGCGCGGCGATCGGATCCGGCGGGCGCGCGTCGATGGGCGTTGGGCCGCTGTCGCGAGCGCGGCGGTCCCGAGCGCGGAGGACCCCGAGCGCGAGCTCTCCCTCTACCGCGAGAGCCTCAGCGAGCAGGAGGCTCTCCTCCTCTCGAGCTACCGCGTCGCGGACTCCTACGCCGATGAGCACGGTCGCGCCATGGTGCTGCTCGCCCGCGGCGGGAGCCCGCGGGACCAACTGCTCCTCGAGGCCGTGCCCGCGGGGCCGTCGAGCCTGGAGTCGGCGTTCGGGGTGTGGCGCTACGGCTCCGATGTCCATCGGGTGCTCGCCATGCGGGCCACGGTGCCGCTCGTGCCGCCGCAGTTGTCGGGCTTGTCGGCGAGCGTGGACGGCTCGCTGGGCCGGGCGTGGCAGCGGGCGCGTGCCGGGCATGGCCGGCCCGATGGGGACGCAGTACGCAGGGCTGCCCTGCTCGGCCTCGCGCACGCCTGCACCGGCGACGCCGCCCAGCTCGCCGGCTACCTCGGCAACTCCGCGGCGTTCCCCGATGCTGTAGCCGACGCGGCGCAGCGGGCCGCGCCGTGACCTGCCGGCTTCCCTGACCCACGCCGCCCCCGACCCAGCGGGGACCCGCGATCGCGCCGCGAATCGCCAACTATCCGGCCGGGAGTTGT
>JBJTJS010000328.1:0-3734 GCA_046096085.1 bacterium | reverse complement strand
CTCCTCAGGGGAGCGCGTCGGGGGTTAGGGGGAGTCACATGTCAACTCGACATCACTAGAGGTACATCGAGGGCGGTCCCATAGAGGCCTGCCCGGTCAGACCTAATGACCGCTCTGCCGCAAAAACACGCTATGTCCGCTTTGGGATATTTCGGTTAGTATGTGCTTGCCCCGCGGGGGTGGGCACCTGCCACCGGGCACCGGACGCGAGTCCGGGGTCCAGCACCTCGCGGAGACTCGATGACAGCATCCCCGACCTACCGACCCGACCCCTCGTGGGCGGACGGGACCCCGGCGGGCTCCCCCACGGCCCTGCCCGGGGCGTCCACGGCCCTGGCGTCGTACCTCACCGGCTTCTGGATGCCGCGGAAGTACCACTCCTGGGCCCGCGGCACCCAGCGCTACCGGGAGTGGGCCGTGGAGACCCTCCTGCGCTCCCCCCTGGCCCACCGCCCCATCGGGCGACCTGCGGGTCTGCGCGATCGAGCGCTGGTTCGCCGAGAGGGCCGTCACGCCCTTCGAGAGCACCGGGAAGGCTCCCGCGCCCTCGAGCATGCGCGCCCTGCTCGACACCCTCAAGGCGAGCCTCAACGACGCCGTCCGCTACGGGATCCTCCCGGCCAACCCCTGCATCGGGGTCGAGCTGCCCCGCTCGATGGAGGTCCGCCGGGCCATGTGGACCGCCGAGCAGGTCCAGCTCTTCCTGGTCTCCACCGAGGACAGCCGCTACCACACCCTGTGGCGGGTCCTCCTGGCCACGGGCCTGCGCCGAGGGGAGGCCCTGGGCCTGCAGTGGGTCGACGTGGACCTCGAGCGGCGCATCCTCGAGGTCCGACGGGCCGTCCTCGCCGACTCCCGCAAGGACAACAGCGTCTACGGGCCTCCCAAGACCCGCCGCTCCCTGCGCACCATCAGCCTGGACTCCGGCACCGTGGACGCCCTGCGTCGGTGGCGCCGCAGGCGGGAGACCGAGCACGCGGCCTTCGTCGCCGCCCTCGAGCGGCAGCTGGTGGCCTTCCGCACCCCCGGGGCCCGGCTGCCCGAACTGCCCCAGGAGCTGCCGGCCGAGTCCCCCGTCTTCGCCGCCGAGGACGGCCAGCCCATGCTCCCGGCGACGGTCTCGGACACCTGGCGGCGACAGGTCCGCGCCTCCGGCCTGCCCCCCTGCCGGCTCCGCGACACGCGCCACATCCACCTCACCCACCTGCTGCGGGCCGGGGAGCCCATCCAGAACGTCTCGGCCCGCGCCGGGCACGGCAGCCCCTTCACCACCTTGAACACCTACGCCCACGTCATGTCAGCGGACGACGAGCGCACCGCCGCGCGGGCCGGGGGCCTCTTCGGCGACTGAAGCGTTCGCCCCAGGTCTTTCCGGCCAGCCTCCTGCCACCTGGCTGCTGAGGGCGGCCTCGCGCGGGACCACTGACGCTGTCGGCGCCCGGCGGTACATTCGACACGTGCCTGATGTGCGCGTGGCGAATGCCGCTCGGGAAGTGCTCGACCGCTTCGCCGACGGCGAAGGCGCGAGCGAGGACCTGTGGCGATTCGGGGTTCTTCAACTCCTCGACGACTACGAGTCCGCGCGTAAGGCGGGGGGCGTGGTCGCCGCAGAGAGCGTCTTCGCTGAGGAGCCTCCCCGCACGGGCCACTCCGGTCTTGACGCGGCCTTCGCTTCACTCGCGTGCTGGCTCGCCACCCGCGACGGCTGGACTGCCCCAGTGTGGGCTCGCGACCCCGTCCGGCCTGGGGCCGATGCCGATCGATGACAGCGCGAGCTGGGTCCGACCCGGCATCGACATCAACGACTCGAGCACTGTCCTGGAGGCCCTGGGAGCCGACCGGGGCATCGATGCTGTGCCTTGACGTCAACGTCCTCGTCCATGCGTTCGTCCGGGCGAGTCCCTCGCATGAACGCTGCGCGACGTGGCTGGAGTCGGCGCTCCAAGACCGCCAGGCCATGGCTCTCCCTCTCGCCACCCTGAGCGGATTCGTGAGGATCGTGACGAGCAGGCTCGTCTTCCCGACTCCCTCGACCCCGGATCGGGCCACCGAGTTCACCGACTGGCTGTTGGCCCACCCCCGCACGCTCATCCCCCCGACCAATCAGTCCGTCTACGACATCAGCCGGGACCTCATTCGAGAGCACGGCCTCAGTGGGAACGACGTTCCCGATGCCTTTCTCGCGGCGACCGCCCTGCATCTCGGCGCGACCTTGGTGACCGCCGATCGGGGCTTCCGTCGCTTCGGCTCCCCTGCCGTTCTGGATCCCTGCTCGTAGTCAGTCGAGATGGGTGTCCCGTTCTGGACTCTCTCTGCTTCCCCAGAGCCTGCGACGTGGAGTCGTCCACAGCCTCGCCTCGGCCACGGACGCAGGTGCAGATGGGTCCTTGACTAGCCCGCGTGACCGCCGAACCCGTCTCTCCCACCGCGAGCACTCCCCTCGGCGACTACCTGCGCCACGAGTGGCTCCCCCGCAAGGGTCCCGCCTACGCCTCGGGCAGCCGTCGCCATCGCGACTGGGCGGTGGCCACCCTGTGCGACTCGCGCCTGGTCGACAGGCCCATCGGCGAACTCACGACCTTGGAGATCGAGCGCTACTTCGCCGAGCGCGCGGGCACTCCCTTCCCGCAGAGGGGCCAACTCCCCGCGCGGGGAAGCCTCAAGGCCCTCTTCGCCACGCTCAACGCCTGCCTGGGCGAGGCCGCGCGGTACGGGATCATCCCCGATAACCCGTGTGCCCGGGTCCGCCTGCCGCCCGATCGCAGCGAGGCCCAGTCCGTCTGGACCGCCGGGCAGGTCCAGCAGTTCCTCGACGGCACCGCGCACTCGCGTCTGCACACACTGTGGCGGCTTCTCTTCGCCACGGGGATGCGGCGAGGCGAGGCTCTCGGGCTCACGTGGCGCTCCCTAGACCTCGACCGCGGTCGGGTGCACATCACCCGCGCCATGCTGGCTGACTCCCGCCGCGGCCACGTGCTCTACGGTCCGCCCAAGAACCGCACCTCGATGCGGACGATCAGGATCGATGCGGGCACCTGCGAGGCCCTGCGCGCGTGGAAGGCCCAGCGGCTCGAGGAGTCCGGCGGAGACCTCGCCGAGGAGTTGGCCGTCTTCGCCTACGACGACGGCTCGGAGTTCCTCCCCGCCACCGTCTCCGACACCTTCCGCCGCCACGTCCGACTCAGCGGCCTGCCCCCGCTGCCCCTGCACGGCATCCGCCACACCCACCTGTCTCACCTGCTGGCCGCCGGCGAGCCTGTGCCCAACGTGGCCGCCCGCGCCGGGCACTCGACCGCGGCACTGACCCTGCGCACCTACGCCCACGTGATCCCCGGCGACGACGAACGGACCATCGCCCGAACCGCCCGCCTCTTCGGGAGATGAAGCGCGACATCGCCGCACCTGGCCGAGAGGAGGGCATTCGGGCCCTGCAGCAGCACGCCTCCGACGTGGTGCGCCGGTCACGACTCCGGTCGACGAATCACCCGAGGAATTCCTTCGCGTGCGTGCTTGACAGGGGTGGGTCGCCGTGTGAGAATTCGTACAGGTGTTCGATATTGGTGCTTCCCTGGTGGGGGTGCCGGGAGCGCCTTGGAGAAGTCTTCCAGGGAATAGCGGGGCAGCTGGCCGGGCTCCGCGCCGGACGCTCGATATCCGGTGTGTGGACATGTGGAGAGCCGACGCAGGTGCTGCTGTCCGCTGCCGCTCGTCCCTGGGGAGCCCCACATGTGCCC
>JBJTJS010000327.1:0-9161 GCA_046096085.1 bacterium | reverse complement strand
GCGCCGCAGGAGGCGGGGGAGGAGGTCCCGCTCGCCGGGCGCGCAGGCGGCGAGCCCGGCGCGCCAGCTGTCCAGGGCCGCGCTGGCCTGGGGCATGTCGCAGGCGGCGAGCGAGAGCCACGCGAGCAGGGCGGGCAGGCCGATGCTGGGATCGGCCTGCGCTACCTGGGCGAGCAGGCCCGGGGTGTCCGCGGGGGACCAGCCCGGGACCAGGTCGGCGACCTCACGCGCCAGCGCGGCAGCGCGGCGGGTCGCCGTCGGCTCCGCCGCGTCGCCCCGGTCGGTGCCCTGGCTCGGCGACCGGGAGCCGTCGAAGGTGGTCAACTGCCCTCCTAGGATCGCCCGGTGACGACGGCGGCCGATGCGGTGGACCGGCGCCGCCGCATGCGCCTCGCCGTGGGTGCCTTCCTCGGCCTGGCGGCCGGCATGGTGGCCATGGCGTCCCTCGAGGCCATGCTGGTGCCGATCCAGAACGACTTCGTCCTCGGGGTCGATGATGTCAACGTCCTCGTCCTCGCGGTGTCCGCGGGGGCGCTCCTCGTGCTCTTCGCCGCGGGCGGGCTGGTCGACCGGGTGGGTGCCGGTCGCGTCGCCGTCGTAGGAGCGGGAGCGGCGACCGCGGGAGCACTGCTCGTGGGCGTCTCCGCGGGGCTGCCGATGCTCATGGCCGGGCGCATCGTGGGCGGGATCGGCGGCACGGCGCTCGGGGTAGCCGCGATGGCTCTGCTCAACGAGGACTTCACCGACGACCGCCAGCGCGCGTGGGTCTTCGGACTGTTCGCGGCCTTCACCGGGATCATCTTCGCCGTCACCCCGGTGATCTCCGGGCTCATCAGCGATGCGCTCAGCTGGCGCTTCGTCCCGATCCTGTGGATCGCCTGCGCGGTCGGTGCTGCACTGCTCACCCGCACGGTGCGGACGCCCGGGCCGTCACGCGCCGCCGAGGCACGGGAGGCCGTCACCCCCTGGGCCGCGGGCCTCGCGCTGTCGGCCCTGTGCCTCTCGGCCCTGCTGCTCAAGCAGGGGCCGCTCTACGCCGGGGTTGCCCTCGCGGTCACCGTCGCGGCCCTGGTCACCCTGGTCGCGCGATGGCGGTGGCTGCGGGCCCACGGCCGTCAGCCGGCACTGGACACCTCGGTCTTCCGCAGGCCGGGGGCCAAGGCGCTGGCCGGTGCGATGCTCACCGTCGGCGTCGTGAACCTCTTCTTCTACGCGAACCTCTACCTGCAGTACCGCCTCGGGCTCAGCCCGGCGCAGGCCGCTGCCATCCGCATCCTCCCGCAGGCGGCCGGCATCGCCGGCGGCCTCCTCGGCGGGTGGCTCAGCGCGCGGTGGGGATCGGTGACCACGTCGGCGGTCGCGCTCGCGGTGGGCTGCGCGGCCGCGCTGGGGTTCGCGCTCGTGCGCGAGGAGTCCGGCGCCTGGCCCGTGATCGTCCTGCTCATGGCCTTCACTCTTCCGGCCGGGTGCGTCACCGGCACCTTGACGAAGGCCTTCCTCGACTGTGCCGACACCAGCGCCTCGGGGGCCGCGGCCTCGTGGCGCCAGGCGTGCTGGAGCGTCGGCGCGACACTGGGCGGGGTGGCCGCGGGCGCGGTGGTCCTGTCGTACTTCACCCGGACCTGGTCGAGATCACTCGAGGAGGCGGGCGTGGACCTGGAGACGACGACCTGGATGGCCGAGTCGGTGCGCGGCGGCGTCCCGCTCACGCAGGTCGGCGCGAGTGTCGCGACGATGGACACCCCGGCCCGCCAGGCGATCGAGGACTTCGTCGGGCTCGCCGCCGCGCAGGTCAGCACCCTGCGGCTGGTCGCCTTCCTGGCCGCTCTCGCGTACGGGACGTCGCTGGCGTTCGTCCTTGTGGCCCGATGGCGTCAGCGTCAGGGGACCTCGGCAGGAGCGCCCGATGCGCGCGGCTGAGCCGTGGGCGCCGTTCACGCGCGAGCCCTTCGAGTACGACGCGGTCTACGACCTGCCGGCGTGCCCGGGCCCCACGACGACGTACCTCCTCGCGACGACCCAGCGCACCGGCAGCCACTACCTGGCCCACCTGCTCGCCCGGACCCCGTGGGGCGGGGTGCCGTTCGAGTACGTCAATCGGTTCCGGGTGTCGCGCGAACTGGCGGCCCGGGGCCTGCGCCCCTCTGCGGCCGCCGAGGTCGCGCTCCTGCGCGAGATGCGGTCGCGTCGCACCGGTTCCAGCGGGCTCTTCGGGGTGAAGGCCCACTGGCACTCGTGGCGGGAGACGATGGGCCGCCCGGACCTGCGCGACCTGGTGAGCCCGTCGGCCATCGTCTACCTCGCGCGCCGCGATCGGACGGCCCAGGCTCACTCCCTCGCGGTCGCCGAGCAGACGGGGGTGTGGGTCGACTTCGGGCGCGCCACGACGACACAGGTGTCATGCGCGCGCGAGGTCCTCGTCGACGCGGGTGAGCGCATCGAGGCCGAGTGCGCCGCGTGGGAGGGGTTCCTCGCCGGCAGCCCAGGTCCCACGCTGCGCCTGTGCTACGAGGACGTGCGCGACGACCCGCACGGGGCCGTGGAGGCGGTGCGCCGATTCCTCGCGGCGCCCGAGGGCGGTGCGCTGCGCCCCCTCCCCATGCCGGTCCCGACCGCGCGGGCGACCGCGTAGGCTCGGCGCTCGTGCGGATCGTCGTCGCGCGCTGCTCGGTCGACTACGCCGGCCGCCTCACCGCGCACCTGCCCGAGGCCGACCGCGTGCTGATGGTCAAGGCGGACGGCTCGGTGCTCGTGCATGCCGATGGGGGGTCGTACAAGCCGCTCAACTGGATGAGCCCGCCCTGCCGCCTCGTCGAGAGTTCCGAGGACGGCCTCGCCGCGGTGTGGGTGGTGGAGAACAAGGCGGGGGAGACGCTCACGATCCGCATCACGCAGATCCACCACGACGCGCAGCACGACCTGGGGGTGGATCCCGGCCTGGTCAAGGACGGGGTGGAGGCACACCTGCAGGCCCTGCTCGCCGAACGCGTCGAGACCTTCGGTGATGGCTGGCGGCTGGTCCGCCGGGAGTTCCCCACCGCGATCGGGCCGGTCGACGTGATGTGCCGCGACGGGGACGGCCGCGCCGTCGCGGTCGAGAGCAAGCGCCGCGGCGAGATCGACGGCGTCGAGCAACTCACCCGCTACCTCGAGCTCCTCAACCGCGATCCCGTGCTCGCTCCCGTGTCGGGAGTGTTTGCCGCCCAGGAGATCAAGCCCCAGGCCCGGGTCCTGGCCGAAGACCGGGGGATCCGCTGCGTCGTCGTGGACTACGACGCGCTGCGCGGTGTCGAGGGCGACGGGTTGCGGCTGTTCTGACTAGCGCAGGCCGCCGTGCCGCACGCGGAACGTGCCGAGGATCGACTTCGCCGCCCACGATGGGCGACCGAACGACGTGAGCGACACCGGCAGGGCGAAGCGCTGGCGGACGACCGACTTCGGCTGGCAGAAGCCACGCAGGCCCTCGGCGCCGTGGATGCGGCCGATGCCGGACTCCTTGGTGCCTCCCCACGGCAGCTCGGGAACGCCGGCGTACATCACCCACGAGTTGATGCTCACCATGCCGACCTGCAGGCGCCGTGCCGCCTGCCTCGCCCGCACCTTGTCCCGGCAGAAGATCGACGCGGCGAGGCCGTAGTCGCTGGCGTTGGCGCGGTCCACGGCCTCGTCCAGGCTCTGGACGCGATTGACGACGACGAGGGGCCCGAAGGTCTCCTCGATGACGGCCTCGGCATCCTCGGGGACGTCGGCCATCACCACCGGGGAGACGACGCGGGCCTGCTCGTCGTCACTGATCGTCCCGTGCACGACACGGCCGCCGCGCGCGAGAGCGTCGCGCACGTGCCGCACGACGACGGGGGCCTGGCTGGGCATCGTCATCGGCCCGTACGACGAATCGGCGTCGATGCCGGGACGCAGCTTCTCGGCACGGCGCGCGAGTGACGCGAGGAGCTCGTCGTAGATGTCGGTGTGGGCGTAGACCCGCTCAACGCCGACACAGGTCTGGCCGGCGTTGGAGTCGGCCCCGAAGGCGTTGGCGTCGGCGGCAGCCTCCACATCGGCATCCGCGTCGACGAGGAGGGCATCCTTGCCGCCGCACTCGAGCACCACGGGGGTCAGGGTGGCGGCGCAGGATGCCATCACCCGCTTGCCGACCGCGGACGAGCCGGGGAAGGAGATGATGTCCGCCCCCGAGTCGCACAGGGCCGCGCCGGTGGCCCCGGCGCCGGTCACCAGCTGCAGCACCGGGGGCCCGGGGACGGCATCGGCGAAACTGTCGACGAGCCAGGCGCCGACGGAGGTCGACCACTCGGAGGGCTTGAAGACCACGGCATTGCCCGCCGCCAGCGCGTAGGCGATGGATCCCAGGGGCGTGAACACTGGGTAGTTCCACGGGCCGATGACGCCGACCACGCCCATCGGCTCGTACGACAGGGTCGCCTCCTGGTTCAACGTGAGCAGGCTCGGACGGACGCGCCGTGAGCGCAGCACGCGCGATGCATTGCGCGTGGCCCAGTGCAGGTGGTCGATCGCGAGGATGATCTCCAGCCGCACATCGTCCGTCGGCTTGCCGGTCTCGCGGTGGACGAGCGCGGCGAGCTCCTCGGACCGTCGGGCGATGACGCGCTTCCACGCGGTGAGGCGCTCGGCGCGACCATCCCAGCCGAGGTCCGCCCACCATCGCGCGGCGATGCGCGCATCGTCGACGCGGGCGCGCACCTCGTCGGCGCCCATGATGGGGAAGGAGGCGACGATGTCGCCGGTGCCGGCGGAGCGGGACTCGAGCATGACGGTGGCGTCGGGGGCGGTCATGCCCGGCAGCCTAGGGGTGCATGGGAGACTGCGCCAGAGTGGCATCAGGGGACCGGATCGACGGGGAGGGCACCAGGATGGGACGCGACATCGCCAGGGTCGGCGTCGTGGGCGTCGGGACGATGGGGTCGGGCATCGCCGAGGTCATGGCGCGCCACGGCCTCGACGTCGTCGTCATCGAGACCGGGCCCGAGGAGGCCGACCGAGGCCGGGAGTCCGTCGAGACCTCGACCCAGCGCGCCGTGGCGCGCGGCAAGCTCGACGAGTCCGAGCGGGCGCAGATGCTGGGGCGCATCACGTTCGGCTGGCAGCTCGATGCTCTCTCCGACGTGGACCTGGTGGTGGAGGCCGTACCCGAGGATCTGGACCTCAAGCGGGAACTCTTCGGCAAGCTCGATGCCATCACGCCCCCGCACGCCATACTGGCGACCAACACCTCGTCCCTGTCGGTCACCGACATCGCGGTGGCCACCTCGCGCCCGGCGCAGGTCGCGGGAATGCACTTCTTCAACCCGGCACCGGTGCAGGGCTTCGTCGAGATCGTCCGCACGGTCGTCACCGCGGACGACGTCATCGACGACCTCGTCTCGGTGGCCCAGCGCCTGGGCAAGGAGCCCGTGGTCGTGGGGGACCGGGCCGGATTCATCGCCAACGCCCTGCTCTTCGGCTACCTCAACCACGCGGTCTCGATGTACGAGGCCCGCTACGCCAGTCGCGAGGACATCGACGCGGCCATGCGCCTGGGCTGCGGCCTGCCCATGGGGCCGCTCGCCCTCCTGGACCTCATCGGCCTGGACACGGCGTACGAGATCCTCGACACGATGTACCGGCAGGGCCGCGACCGGCTGCACGCGCCCGCTCCCATCCTCAAGCAGATGGTGACCGCCGGCCTGCGCGGCCGGAAGACCGGGCGCGGCTTCTACGCCTACGCCGCGCCCCACTCCCCGGAGATCGTGGCGGAGGGCGATGCGGACGCCGACCTCCCCGTCGTCGAGCCGCTGCCGGTCCAGCGCGTCGGGGTCGTCGGCTCGGGGACGATGGCCACCGGCATCGCCGAGGTCCTCGCCAAGGGCGGGTTCGACGTCACGCTCGTGGCCCGGTCGGACTCCAGCCTCGGGCGCGCGCTCGGTGCGGTGGAGAAGTCGCTGGAGAAGGCCGTGCAGCGCGGCAAGCTGGAGGAGGCTGCCCGCGACGAGATCAGGGCGCGCGTGACCGGCACGACATCGCTGGAGGACCTCGCCGACGTGGACCTCGTCGTCGAGGCGGTCGTCGAGGAGATCAGCGTCAAGACCGCGCTCTTCGAGAACCTCGACGAGATCTGCCGCGATGGTGCCGTGCTCGCCACCACCACCTCGAGCCTTCCCGTCATCGATCTCGCCGCAGTGACGGGTCGCCCCCAGGATGTCGTGGGGCTGCACTTCTTCAACCCGGCCCCGGTGATGAAGCTCGTCGAGGTCGTGGGCACGGTCTCCACCTCGCCGGAGGTCCTTGCCACAGCGGTGGACGTCGCGCGGAGGGCCGGGAAGCATCCGGTCGTGTGCGGCGTCCGGGCCGGCGTCAGCGTCCACGCGCTGGTCGTCCGCGCCCTCAACGACGCCGTGAAGATGCTCGAGGCGAACTACGCCACCGCCGACGACATCGACCTGGCCATGAAGAAGGGCTGCGGCTACCCGATGGGCCCGTTCGAGCTCCTCGACGTCGTCGGGCTCGATGTCTCCCTGGCGATCCAGCAGACCCTCTACCGGGAGTTCCGCGAGCCCGGCTTCGCCCCGGCGCCGCGACTGGAGCACCTCGTCACCGCCGGCTACCTCGGGCGCAAGACCGGCCGCGGCTTCCGCACCTACGGATAGGGCGTGAGCCGCCGCCGGCCGGCGCGCCGCACGGCCCGGCCCGATCGCGCCGACCCGATCGAGGAGCATCCCGACGGAGACTGGTACGTCCGGTCCATCACCGGGTCGTCCTCGACGAAGACCTACCGCTGTCCCGGCTGCGACCACGAGATCCTTCCCGCCACCCCGCACGTCGTCGCGTGGCCGGTCCATGCGGGCGCGGAGGACCGGCGGCATTGGCACACCGCCTGCTGGCGGGCGCGCGACCGGCGCGGGCCCACGCGGAGCTGGTCGTGAGCGCGGACGAGGAGATCCGCGCGTCCAGCGTCCTGCCGGCGGACCGCCGGGCGCTGGAGATCGTGACCGGCGACGGCCTGAGGCTCGTGGGCGAACGCGCGCTGCCGTCGACCGGCGCGGCCGAGGCGGCCCTGGTCTGCGTGCACCCGCTGCCGACGCACGGGGGCATGATGGACAGCCACCTGCTGCGCAGGGCCTCGTGGCGGCTGCCCGCACTCGCGCGGATCGGCGTCCTCCGCTTCAACACGCGCGGGACGACGTCCGCGGCGGGGACGAGCGAGGGGGAGTTCGACGAGGCGAGGGGCGAGGGCCGGGACCTCGATGCTGCTGTTGCCCTCGCCCGAGAGCTGGGACTGCCGCGGATCTGGCTGCTGGGCTGGTCGTTCGGCTGCGACGTGATCCTCAAGCGCGGGCCGGTGCCGGGGATCGACGGGGTGATCCTGGTGTCGCCCGCCCTGCGGTACACCACGGCCGACGAGCTCGCCCGATGGTCTGGCGCCGGAATCCCGATCGTCTGCCTCATCCCCGAGAACGACGACTACCTGCGACCGCCCGAGGCGCGCGAGCGCTTCGCCGCGGTGCCCGAGGCCGAGATCGTCGTCGGCGAGGGGGCCGGGCACCTGTGGGTGGGGGAGCCGTACGTCAGGATGGTGCTCGACGAGGTGGCCGGGCGCCTCACGGGCTCGCGCCCGCTGCCCGGCTCATGGCCCGCCGCCCGTGCCGCGAGCGAGGGCCCGATGGAGAGGTGGTCGGACCTATGAGCTTCACCCTGGAGGGTCGCCGCGCCCTGGTCACCGGGGCCTCGCGCGGGATCGGCCGCGCGATGGCGCTGGCCTTCGCGGACGCGGGTGCCGACGTCGCGCTCCTCGCCCGGGACGAGGAGCTCCTCGCCGAGGTCGCGGCCGAGGTGGCCGAGCGCGGCCGGGTCGCCGTGGTGAGCGCAGCCGACGTCCTCGACGCCGAGTCGGTGCGCTCGGCGGTCGAATCCTCGGTCGATGCGCTCGGCGGACTGGACATCCTCGTGAACAACGCCGGTGGCAACTCCTTCTCCATCCCGCTGGGTCAGATGCGCATGTCCGGGTGGGAGAAGACCATGCGCCTGAACCTCGACTCGGTCGTGCACATCACCCAGGCCGCACTCCCGGCCCTGTCCGACGGCGGCGGCTCGATCATCAACGTGGCGTCGGTCGCCGGGCTGCGCGGCGCTCCCACGATGTCGCACTACGGTGCTGCCAAGGCCGCGCTCATCTCGCTGACCCAGTCGCTCGCGATCGAGGTCGCCTGGGCCCGCATCCGCGTGAATGCCCTGGTGCCGGGGTGGATCGACACCGATCTCACCGGCTTCCTGCGGGTGAGCGACGAGGTGGAGAAGGGCGTCCTCTCGCGGGTGCCGATGCAGCGGTGGGGGCGCGCGGAGGAGATCGCCGAGCCGGCGGTGTTCCTCGCCTCGGATGCGGCGTCGTTCATGACCGGCCAGGTGCTCGTCGTCGACGGCGGCCTGTCGGCGATGCCGTAGGCGCGCCCGTGGCCCGCGTCGTCCTGCTCCACGCCTTCCCGTTCAATGGCGCGCTCTGGGAGTCGGTGGCCGCCGACCTGCGCGGGCGCGGCCATGACGTGGTGACGCCCGACCTGCGCGGCTTCGGAAGCGTTCCGACGGGGGATGCCCCGCCGGGCATCGCGACGATGGCGGATGACGTCGTACCGCTGCTCGGGGATGGTGCGATCGTCGCGGGGTGCTCGATGGGCGGGTACGTCGCGCTGCAGATCCTGCGCAGCCGTCCGGATCTCGTCCGGGGGCTCGTGCTCGTCGACACCAAGGCGACCGCGGACGGCGATGCGGCCCGGGAGCGGCGCGAGGCGGTCGCCCGGATGGCGCAGGGCGGGGAAGCGTGGTCGGCCGGGATGCTCGACGCGCTCGTCGGCCCCACCTCGCGGGAGCGGCGCCCCGATGTCATGTCGACCGTCGAGGCGTCCCTCGCGGAGGCGCCGGGGCCGGGGGTGGCGTGGGCCCAGCGGGCGATGGCGGCGCGACTGGACGCGCGGGACGCCCTGGCCGCCTTCGGCGGGCCGGTCGCCGTGGTCTGGGGCGAGGAGGACACGGTCCTCAGCCCCCGTGAGGAGCAGGAGCTCATGCTCGCCGCGCAGCCACGCGCGACGCTGGCCACCGTGCCCGAATGCGGTCACCTGAGCCCACTGGAGTGCCCCGGGCAGGTCGCCGACGCC